>CAZLTJ010000068.1:0-8763 GCA_964562425.1 uncultured bacterium | reverse complement strand
GTTCCTGATAATTATCCGATTCAACAAACCAAATAACCATGCTTAATGTATCAATATTATTAACTAAGGTAAGAGCACTATCAGGATTTGTAACAATTATCTCAGCTTGAGTATGACCTGAAAGTAGAGTTTTCAATGTATCCTCACAAGAATTTTCAGATACAATTATAACTTCCTTTGCATCTGGTACACCTACAATGGAGTAATCAGCCTTTTCAGCCGGTGTTCCGATAGAGAAGTGTATTATCAAACCATTAAAACCTTGTATAAGGAACCACGCACCAATAGCAATAGCAATAACAGCAGCGATTTTCCTTAGAATTTTTAAAGAGGAAATAGCTCCAAAAAAAGCTATAGGAATGAGGAATAAAGATGTGCCAAAGAAAAAACCAATAAACATAATAAATCCGTTCAATGCACCACCTGTCGATGTTGCTGCAGCTATCGCGAGCAAAAACGGCGGACAAATTTGAAGACCGGTTATCAAACCTATTAAAAATGGATTCATTAAGAATTTTCTGGCAAAACCTCTGGTACATTTTTCCGGTTTACTTTCACCTTTAAAACCAAAGTAAATTAATAAGCCACCTAAGATTACAAACGAACCTAAGGAGATTGGAATTCTGATTCTATCTGGGATTACACCACCAATATATCCAGCAATTGCCCCAAAAACTCCGTTAGCAATGAATCTACCGGCAAGAATTTTTCCCATAGTTATAAACGATTGCAAAAGAGATTGCTCTTTACGTAAAATATACGGCAAAAAAACTGGTCCACAGGTTACAGCACAAGTAATTCCGATAGAAAGACCGAGTCCTAATCCTTCAATGAAAAATCTGAGCAATTTAACCTCCTATCATTTGAGAATTTGCTATTTGGATTCTCATTGGTCAAGGTTATTATTATAAGTTGATAATTCGAGGAATTATGATTGAATATATACATGGAAAACTAATTGAAAAAACACCAACTAACGCTATTGTGGATTGTAATGGAATAGGCTACTTTCTGAATATCACAGTAAGGACATTCGACAAACTTCCCAATGTGGATAATGAGATTTTGCTCTTTATGCACTTAATACACCGTGAGGATGTCATGGAATTATATGGTTTCATATCTCGTCGGGAAAGAGCAATGTTTCGGAAACTTATTAAAGTATCTCAAATAGGTCCAAGAGTAGCAATGGGAATACTCTCAGGAGCAAAGGTTGAGGAATTAGAGCATTTTGTATATACTGAGGATATTGAATCTATTATGAAGCTTCCTGGTGTTGGACGGAAAAAGGCAGAACGACTGATACTTGAATTAAGAGGTAAAATTGTTGAAAAGGAAAGAAAAGAGACTCTTAGCTCAGATGCTGAGCAAGCAATAGATGTTCTTTTATCCCTTGGTTTCACAAATAAAGAAGCGAATTCAAGGATAAGATTAGTTTTGCAAGAAAACGAAGATGCTGATCTTGAAACATTAGTAAGAAAATCTATTAAGTATTGAGGTCTTTATGAACTATGTGAATCTCGCTCCCAAAATTTTTCGGCTCAAATTACTCATTTTAGATATGGATGGAGTTCTCAGCGAAGGTGGAATATTTATAACTTCTTCTGGAGAAAATTTAAGACGATTTGATGTAAAGGACGGACTCGGGTTAGTTGTGTTAAGGAGCTTAAATATAAAAACAGCTATTATAAGCGGGAAACGTTCTGAGGTTGTTTATAGAAGGGCAGAGGAACTTAAATTTGATTATATCATACAGGGGCAACCCAAAAAAATCCCTCCATATGAGCAGCTACTCGAAAAAAATGACTTCAAGGATGAAAACGCAGGCTTTATTGGTGATGACCTTATAGATATTGATATTATGAAGCGAGTGGGTTTCTCTGCAGTTCCTTGTGATGCACATCCTGCAGTACGAAAAGAAGCAGACTATATTTGCCGAAAGAGAGGGGGACAAGGAGCTATAAGAGAAGTTACTGATTTAATTATAGCTTTTAGAACCGCTGTTTTTGGTGCTATCGACTATATTCCCAAAGATCTTATTTGAATGTGAAAGCTTTACAGACTCATTTCCTTAGTCAATTATTCATAATTTTTTCTTTTAGATTATCTCGGTATTTCAAATATTGAGTCGGGTGGATCCTTAAATCGAGGATTTACAAACGTAATTCTTATTTCTGTGCCTGTCTTCTGTTTGATTTTAAGCCACATAGGTAGTTTGTTTGCCGTTTCTACAGAGAATTCGAAGTTTGGAATCCATTGATCCTCTTCGATTGCAATACCTTGTATTAATATACCATTTTCATCTTGGTTAATGTTGATACTGAATATTTTACTTAACTTTTTACCGAGTTCATTAAAATCTGATAGATCTACTTCTGTGGCATATGCAACAGGGTCAGTTCCTTCAGACCAGGTCCATAGTGTGCCAGAGTTAAAAACATAAAACTCATCACCAATTCTCATATAAAGCTTATTCGATTTAAATCCAAGATAACCTTCTGTTTGAATTGCTTCGCCCCATTCCGTTTTCTCGATAATGAGTTTTGAGCTTAATGAACCTTTTTGGTGATAATACTCTATTATTTTGACATTGTTTTCAGCATGAGTAAATGAAAAAATAAGAATTATAATTAACATTGCATTATATTTCTTCATTTCTCCTCCTATAAAATTTGCAATCAGAGGTAACTTAATTGTTGTTGCATTTATGAAAGATTCTCTGTTTCAAATTCAACTGTTCCTCTAAAACTTTCAATAACATTACCTGATAAGACAATGTTCTTTATATAAGGAAAATTCATATCAAAATCAACATTAAGAATGTCAGGAAGTCTCACAATTACTTCAACTGGCGGTTCGACTATTTTTTTTCTTGCTGCAATAATAGCACATGCAACTGCACCAGTTCCGCATGCTAAAGTCTCGTCTTCTACACCTCGCTCATATGTTCTGATTTGTATAGAATTGTCACCAATAATTTCAACAAAATCGACATTTGTGCCATTTGGGGCAAATTTTTCATGATATCTAATGATTTCACTCCACAGCTTGATGGGAATTAAATCTATACTGTCAACTATTATGACAGCGTGAGGGACACCAGTATTAATAGTATCAAGCTGCAAAGATAATTCATCGATTGGGATATCAAATTCAATAAATTTTGCATCGGGCATTTGAATAGATACGAATGTTTTGTTCACTGAAGCTTTAATTACACCTTCATTAGTTTCTATTCTTAGATTTTTCGGAAGTCCTTGGATACGAGAGAAATAAGCTATGCATCTGGCTCCGTTTCCACACATGGCAGGTTCTGAACCATCCGGATTATAATGATGCATTTTTACATCGGCTTTCTTTGAATGCTCTATAAAAATCACACCATCAGCACCAATGGAAATCCTTCGTTTACAAAGAATTTTTGTAAGAGATGATTTAATAATATTGTTATATTCCCCAGATCGATTATCGATTATAATGAAATCATTACCAGAACCGCTCATTTTTGTGAACAAGATTTTCATTATTGCAATAAACTGGTCGGTTCTTCAGGTTCAGGTATAGGTTGCCTTAAGGCATCAAGTCCCCCGACTCTTATATATTGTAATAAGGATTGTATTTCCTGGTCGTCAGGATGTCTAATTAACCAGTCAGTTAGAAGTTGCATGAGACCAGCTTCATCGTTCATGTAGAAGTGATATTGAATCCCCATTAAGAGTGTGGTTTTTGAGTTTGGAAATATTTCAAGACCTTTAAGTATTACTTCTTTAACTTTGGAGAATTTTTGATTTCTCATATACGTTTCGTAGTAAACTCTGAAGAAAGTTACAGATTCACTGTCAGGTTCTTCTTCTGCAGTTTTAAATTTTTCATAACTAAACTCAAATAATGAATCCACTTTATTCCATTGCCCAGCCCAACCATAAATGCTGCCAGCGAATGAAGTTCCTCGCCATTCATAGGGTATAACTTTGCTCATTCTATCGATAGTATTAAGAGCTTGAATTGTATCATTGACCTTTTGGTATTCCATTGCAAGAGTAATAAAACCTGTGGTGTAATTCTGAAGTAATTTTGTGGAGTTCTCATCTTTATAAATAGTTGAATCCTTTAAACCAGTAAATCTGTAAACATCAAATATGTTATGTTTCATCTGTTCTGCATTGTTGCGTCTACCCAATGGTTCAGTTGTCACCTTATAAACTAATCCTTCCATGGATAGATATTTATTATATTCCTTTTTATTATCATCAGATACGGTTACTGCGAAATATATAGGTGGGTCAAATTTTAAAGTTGTTTCAGCAGAATCTGCATTTATCTGAGTAATATTACGCACCACATTGGCGTTTTCGAAAATATGACGAAGCATAATATCTTGGATCCTGACTTGACCACCAGTTAAAGGATGATAATACGGTCTTAATCTATCTATCTGTTCGTCAGAAAGTGTTATGTGAACACCCATTTTATTTTTAAGCTGTTTTATATACCAATTAGTGTTAATGAGGGATAAATTGGCAATCTTAACATCGGTGCGCACTTTCTCGACAGCTTGAAGGAACCATAGCGGAAATGTATCATTATCCCCATTGGTAAATAGAATAGCATCTTCGTCGCAAGATTGTAAAATGTTATATGCATAATCGAAAGGAATATGGTTTCTACCTCGGTTGTTGATAAACCAGTAAGAAGCAACGCCAATCGACGGAATCCCAAGAGCTAAAATGGCAATTACAATGATTAGGGCATTTTCGCCAGTTGATAGTTTTTTAGATCGAGTTTCATTTTTCTCAGGTATTTTCAGAGTTTCAAAAATAAAGCCGAGAAATATACATAATGCAGCGACACCGATAAAATATGGTTGACTGGACTTTGTCAGAGCTAGAAGTATTATCGATACACCAGCTATTGAGAAGAAAGTTACAGGTCCAAGTCGTCTCAGAAATTGTTTTAGCTCAAGTTTGTTTCTGTAAATGAGAGACATTATAGATGCAAATCCTAAACCTATCAAGCCTCCCATCATCATAAATCCCGGAGTGTAGAAATAGTCTCGATCACGAACCTCCATATGCATCCATGAGGTTCCATCGGAAAAGTTTAGATAGATTATTAAGCCTAAAGTTGAAATCAGTGTTGTTAAAAACAACAATAATCCCCATTTTCTTTTCTTATATATCGAGTATGTAAGCCCTGTTAACGCTAATATGAAGAATATCCACCCATTGAGAGTAACAGCGAGAGGAATCTTTGTGGGATTGAGCCATTGCTTTCTGAAAAATCCCCAGAAACCCATACGCATATGTGTGCCAAATTGATTAACCCATTTTCCCTTACGTCGAAACATTGTTTGCCACATTGTTTCCTGTCCATATTGTTTTCTGTCCATATAATCACGGAATGCAGTTATCGTTTGAGGATCATTTTCATCGACATAAGGATTAGCTCGAGATCTTATTATTGTGTATGAGTTTAATGAGAAAGCAATTATTGCAAGCAATATTGTGAGAAAACCAAGACGCCATTCACGTGCGTTGTTTTTAAAGAGCAATGCTACTAAAGCACCTCCAACAAGTATTAATTGTGAAAGAGCAACTCGAATATTGGGTGTTTGTCCTGAAAGCCCATATTCTTTGAAAATCAATCCTGGGATAGTTGTACCTTTGAAAAGAAGAGCTAATTGAACAACAGCCCATACACATAATATAGCAATTAAGAAATTTCTGCTCCCTTTGTTTTTACTCATAATAGAAGCCAAACCAAATATTATAAAAGCAGACATAAGGTTTTCGGTGAATACGTTAAATTCTATCGCCACCATGAAAAGAATGAACCATGAAAGCCAGAAAATTATGTTAGTACGTTTATTTTTATCTGCGATAACATAAAAGAGAAAGAGGGGAGGCATTATTATAAGAACGGTCATGTGTGCACCTATTCCGAGATACATAAGAAAAGCGGATAATAATATGTATCTGTCTGCTCTTGGGTCATTTCTTTTTTCGCTCCATAGGAGTGCAAAATATAGAACCAAAGAGGTTACTAACATTGCGAAACCGTAAACTTCCGCTTCGAGCCCGTTGTTCCAGTATGTAGTACCAAAAGCGGCAAAAAATGAACCAGCAGCTGCACCAACAATTACAATTGTAGTTTCGATTGCATTTTTAACCTGTCCGAACCAACGATTTATTATTCTTGCTATAAATATAAAGAATACTCCAATAGCCAGCGCATTAAAAAGTGATGACATCCAATTAATTTTTTGGGCTATTTCTACGCCGAGAGGAAGTAAAGAAAAAAGTCTTCCCCAAAAGATAAAAAGCGGTGCACCTGGTGGATGCGGAACCCCCAATGTATATGAGCAAGCAATGAATTCACCACAATCCCAGAATGGAACTGTTGGTTGCGATGTTAATGCGTAAACTATTAAAGTTACAAAAAAAACTACAATAGCACTTATGTTTCGAACTAAAATCCATTTCTTAGTTTTTAAATATATGTTGCTACTTGACGATAAATTTTTCACAGGCACAGATTGCGAATTATCCTGTGTCATTTGTCCTCCATTTCTAAATTTGCTTGGTAAAGATAAAAGTTAAGTAAGTTTTGTCAAGTTTCCAATGTTTTAAATATAGTAATTAATATAGGTTATTTTTAAAAAGGTTGTTGCGAAATTTATAAATGTTTATATACTCATAAACTACTTGAAACGGGCGTTTAATGGGGGGTATGTGATGCAGAAATATCCAAGCTGCCAAAAATGTGATAACGGTGTTCTGTTACCACTTTCGGATTATGGACGAGAAGGTGCACCAATAATGTATAAAGCCTGGGTATGTTCAAATCCGGATTGCGGTTTCCTAATTAGAATTGATAATGGAGAAGTTTCTTTGGGTAAAATTAGGAGCTCTTCTAGAAAGGGTAGTAATAATCCTAATTATGAGCAACCTTAAAAAGTTATTACTTTAACTAAAATGAAAACAATAACTTTCTGTGGTTTAATAATTTGATTTTCTACTTAGGTTCGAACTGAAAATTATTCATTATTATTAGTAATCGATGATAGGATTATTTATTGCCTATATTTATGGTATTTGAATAATATAACTATATATATTATTCTTTGCTTTTTGCGATAAATAAAATTTTATTTGTTAAATGCCGGAGTGGCGGAATGGCAGACGCGACGGACTCAAAATCCGTTGAGGGAAACCTCATGTGGGTTCAACTCCCACCTTCGGCATGAGATTTCAAAATTTAATATAAATGGTTACATATAACTGTGAAATGCCCTATTTAACATAAGTATTATGTAAATAATAAGTAAAAAAGATCCGCTTATAACTCATGACTTTGGTCTAACCATCAATGAAAAAATCTGCATTCCTAATTTATCTGAATGTCTTGAGTGAAATTATGTTAATTTGCAATTAAATTATTACTCAAGGTGAAAGATGAATAAAATTCTGTTTAATTGAATGTTAAAAATGGTTTAAAGTGCAAAGAATGATTAACTATTTACCATATAATTATAGAATTGTTTCGTTATGAAGGCTGGATTTAAGCTAAAATTTGTATCGCAATAACAGACCGAATTGCTCTGGTCCAATTCTAGGAGTAATATTTATGTTTTTATTGTTTGTCCTATGGAGATAGGGAACTAGATAACCAATAGTGCTTCCAATAGCAGCACCTGTAAGTATATCGGTAGGGAAATGTGCTCCTGATTCGAATCTCAGATATCCTATAGCACAAGCTGCTAATATATTACCTCCCCAAATATATGGTACCCATTTAGATTCAGAGTAATAGTCGTTGTAAACTATCGAGAAAAAAAATGCTGTGGAAAATACAACCGATGTATGTCTTGAAGGAAAGGACTTTCTTGCATAAGGTTCTCTTTTCTCGACCATTGGTACATCCGGATTATATACAAGGGGTCTTGTTCTTTCAACTCCTTCCTTTACTAAATTGGGTACAAAAGATGCAAGTAATATTGTTTCAAAATACATTATACCTATAGTCTCAAAATCACTGCTTATGTCCTCGGATATAAGTAAAGTTAATGGAATAGATAAATAAATTGCTGTAGTGAAGTCGCTTGCTAAAGATGCATTATATGAGTAATTATAAGTTGCATATTTATCTAACCAATTTATATTATTTCTTGATAAACTATTAATTTGAGCCACAGTTAATGGATCAATATCATTATTTAAAGCAAGAGTGGTAAAACCGATAGTTATACAACCACCAAAAAGAAATCCATCGGTTCTCCAATTCAATTTGTAAGGAGATTGTTTTGCATAGATCGGTAAGGTTACGACAATTAATGAAATTAATATTAAAGAGATCGTTTTCTTCATTATTTTTCCATGTTAAGATTATATTATTATGTTACTCATAATTTTCAAAAAATATGATTTCCTGATGCTTAATGTTCTAATATAGTATAACCCAAAGTCGATAACTTTCTCATATATATGAATATATTAGTTGAAACTAAAAGTATTGTTTAAAAAGTCATTGTATTTGTGGTTTGTGATACACATTATTTTAAATTGAATATGCAAAATGAAAGATTTAAATGAAAAGATTTTTAATTTGAAATATATTTTGAGTATAAGTATTAAAAGGGTTACTTTTATAAGTCTAATTTTTAAATAATATATTACATTAAGCAGTTATATATTATTGTTTAAATTATAAGAAGAAGAAGATATGCGTAATATAATTATTAATTCTATATTATTCTGTTTTATT
>CAZLTJ010000067.1:0-11951 GCA_964562425.1 uncultured bacterium | reverse complement strand
TTTTGCAGGGACAGTGAGTTTTTTTGATAGGATAGATGCAGTAAGGTCTTAGAATTAACCGTATGGTATTATGTAAAAAATTTTAATAGAACAATATCAAATACGAAGAGTTAGATAATTGTTATTTTAGAAAACGTATTAATTATAATGTCACGGATTATCGAAACATTATTACTCTATTTTGAAAAAATTGTGGCTGAAATAAATAATGTTCGAATAAAAGGAGGTTTTTTCGAAAAATAGTTTTGAGGTGGAAAAAGGTAGATTGATTTTGGAAGCTTCAACAAATAATTTAAAACCAAATAAAATTAGTAAGAATTGTAGATATTTTTTTCGATTTAGAGTAAAAGATTAATGAAATTGATTTAAAATTGTGTAAATTAAGATTAGTGAAATAGTGATGATTTATTGTAGTTTAGAAGATGTGATAATGAAAATCAATCAAATCAAAAACAAAAAGTGAAGGAGGAGCAAGGATGAGGCGAACGGAACTTTTGATTATTGCGTTTCTATTGGTTAGCCTACCAATTGCAGCGCAGACAATCACAATGACAAATCCTGTCGACGGAACCACAACTAGTGATCCGTACCAATCCATAACCTACACATTTTCAAGTTTTGCTAGTATACGGACTACAACTCTTGGTCTGTTTGTTAATGGATTTCTCTATCTTGAAGGATTGGATCCAGAGCTAACCTGGTCGGCACCGAATCTGGTTTATGTACCGTCCGGACCATATGATGAGGGTGTTGTGCAATGTTCCTTAGGCATTGGTGTTACTACCACCGGTGATCCGATTCCAACATTACCTATTATAACGGAATTCGCTGTTGATTTATCCGGTCCATTTATATGGGATTGTGGAATTACTGGATATGATGGTTCACGTCCCGTAACTTCAACCAATCCAACACAGAGTGGTTGGTGGATCGTTGTGGATGAATACAGTGAATTGATACTCGACAGTCTGATGGTAAAAGTTCATGGTATTGAATACGGTTATGATAATCTGATAATCACTCTAACTGATACTACGATTGTTGACACATTTTGGGGTCTGTTGGGACCCGAGGTTCATGAATATTCCGGTTATTTAGTTACATTCGATCCTGCAGCAGGTGGAATAGCATGGGCTCCAATGGATGAAGTGGTTTTTGAGTTTGTTACAATTTATGATGCACCTACATATGGTGACATTCATCCCCTTGTGGATTCTCCATACAGAACATTCTATTTCTGGATTGATTATCTTGGTCCCAGAGCTGAAATTATTGATCCTGTTCCACCGAGAGACATCGATGTTCCTATTACTGCCTGTGCTGATCAAGGATTTGAATTCATGGTTTTTGACGAAAACGGACTCGATATTGAATCGATAAAATTCATCGCTCGCGGTGATACATTGGATTATTCATCTTCCCCATATGTTGATTATGATTTAGTAACATTAGATACGATTTACTATTTCTATGTTCCCGATACAGTTTATAAAGTAATCGATATAGACACCCTATATAACTGGCGTCTAAGATGCACCATTCTGGAATTCGAAGTTGTCGACTCAGCCTGCACCCTTTTCTTTGTGGATGTCGTTTCGCCAGCAGGTCTGAATATACATCACTTTAACGATGAAGAAGATGTAATGAGCCGTGACCAAGTTTCCGAAACAGCCACAGATTTCGAAGATGCAGGGGCAAAATATGTTTTGGCATACGTTTTAATCCCCAATTGGGAGGATTATCTCGATATTTATGCAGCACATCTTTCACCATCGGGTGCAAGCGTTTATGAAGTAAACACTGGCTGGCCTTTAGATGGTGGATTGCCTTTAGATGGTTATTGTGTATTTGACACGGTTGTTACTGGAAGAGCTGAAGCTCTTGAAGTTGCGGATATGTATTATAACATACCCGATAGATGGGGTGTAGCATTAGATTTCGCTAGTCCATCTCATCCATTCTTCATTTGTGATGTATGGATCGTACCCACGAGAATAACATATACTTATACACCACTACCGCAACTTGCAGAGGGTGAGACAATTAAGGTTGAGCTTCTGACCGCCATCGATATGTATGACAACGTACTCGAGGACAACAATGTATCGTGGATAGTTAGTGCGGATAGAACACCACCAATATTCCGAGGACATTCTCCAGCTCATGGTGCAGCATTAATTAACTATGTAGAGCCAATTGTTTTCATGTTGGATGATATATATGGTAATATTGATCCCAAGTCCATCGAGTTCCATCTAAGATCTTCAAGTGGGTTTGAAATAAAGACATTTGGCGATGATTCACTTCCGATTCTTCCTCTTTGGCTTGATTGGTATATCTGGGATGAAGTAGCAAAGACTTTCACTTTCGATCCAGCGCTCTATGTCGATCCATTGCACCCAACAGGAATTAAGTGGGAACAGGGAGAAACTGTTTATGTCGAGTTTAATAATTTCAAGGATAAAATAGATTTTTGTGACCCTAATGAATGGGGATTCTATCACGATCCCATATCATTTACGTTTTACATTGTGAATGGTCCTTATCTTATAAACTATTATCCAGAAAACAAAACTTTCGTATCATGTCCTACTCAGGAGATTTCCTTCAAGCTTTACGATCCTGATGGCATCGATCCTTACACCGTGGAATTTATGGTTGAAGGGGAAGTATACAGTCTATTAAGAAGTGATACGATAATTGTTTGCGATACAATAACCGGTATTCCGGATACAACAATTATTGAATGCGATACATTTTTGGTAAATTCGTTAAAATTCGATTGGATTAATGAATTTTTCACATTTATGCCTCCACCTGGATTATATATAAATGCTCGCGAAATTAATTGTAAGATATTGAGTGCAGAAGATTTGTTAGGAAACAAAATGTGGGATCTTGGAGCATATGCATGGAGTTTCATAATCGACATGACTGGACCGGTTTATTTCAACGAGCAACCCGTATCCGGATCGTGGTTTCCTGGAGATGAAGATGTAATAATCTCGATCGATGTTGCAGATTCAATATGCGAAAAAATTAACCAAGATATGATGAAATTCTTGGTTAGTAGTCGTTACTTCGGACCTACTACCACCCCGGATGTGTGTAGTTATGATGGACTAACTTTCAGCTTGAACCTCACAGCTGCAGGAATTCCAATTGTACATGGTGAACTAGTTTCAGTATGTTTAGCAAGCCTTGTAGATGATGTCGACTATTACTGCGGTCCTGATCTAAACACTGCAGAAGGTTTGCCATTCTGTTGGAGCTTCAGTGTGGATAAGAATGCACCAACATTCTCGCTTCTTTCACCACCAAATTATTCGCATACAAATTGTAAATTCCAAACAATCGATATACTTATTCAGGACGACATAGGCATCGATCCCTCGAAGATTCTGTTTGTTACAGAGAGCAGACTTTATACTGTTGCATCACCTATGTTGGATTTGATTGGAGATACACTAAGATACACTCCGCTTATTTGGGGTTGGTCGAATAATCAAACAGTAGAATGGTCTCTTGCTCAAATTGGTGATATTGCCGGAAATATCTTGGATGGTAATCCACTTGTTGGTGAATATTTCGTTGATCTTGAGCCACCTGAAATTCCCAATCAGTTCCCTAATCCCGAGGAAACTATTTACGAAAAACTCGAGGAAATTTCTTTCTCATTAAATGATGAGTCGGGAATAAAAGAGGAAACCATAGAGCTTAATATTGCTGTTACCCATTCCGATGGCATTGATGTATATCATTATGTTTATGATGATGGTGTATTTGATGTCTTTTGGTTTGGACTGTTGGGTGGTCCAATTGCAAGTGTAGTACTTCCACTCGACAGAACTGATATATTTATCCCGGCAACAGGTGCTGTAATTGACGTGGAATTTAAGATTACTGATAATGTGAATTTCGATTGTGATGTAAGCGATGGTATCGAGGGCAATTGGCTTATTTATAACTATACATTCTATATAACTCCCGGCTGGCTCCTCGATTTTGAACTTACACCGGTTCATTTGATAATCGATCCGGTTAGTGAAGAAACTACTTGGGTTGATGGGGAACCATCAGTTCTCACAATGGGTGCAGCGTATGGCGCAACCAAAGGATTCGATCCCGGTATAGACAGATTAGCTCCACCTGCACCACCTCCAGCACCAGATGCAATTATCCCACCAGCATTCATATTGGATACAGACAGGCTAATAGCTGATTTCAAAGGAATTGAAGATGAGGATCCAAGATGGTTGCTGTGGACAGCCAACGCTCGAGGTACAATTACATGGGATCCGACTCAGTTACCTCATTATGGTGTATTCATTATGAACGATAGGATCGATATGCGTGAAGTCAACTCATACGATTTCGAGCCTTATGAACCAATTTTCATCAACTTCTCACCGAACTTCATGCATCTTCACAAAGGCTGGAATTTAGTTAGTCTACCAGTTGAACCAGATGATCCTTCGCTACGTGGAGTGTTCCCTATGGTTCTACCGCATAATATTTACATCTATAATCCATTCTCCTTGAATTATGAGAATCCTGCAGAGATACATACTAAGTTCGCATATTTCGTTCTCTATACACCGGGACCTGGCGATCCTCTCGATGTTTATTTCTCCGTTCCGGGTATTCCTACAACCGAATATGAAGTTCTGAATATGCCGGAAGGTTGGAATACTATTGGTTCTGTATTCGACTTCACTGGCGTTGATATAACTTCTCCAGACGTTACGACAGTTCCTATAGATGTTATCTTTGGCGAAGTGGTTTATCTATATAATACCGAGACCGGTATGTATGAGGACACTAGATTTATCGATGCTGGATTGGGATACTGGGTATACATAGACCTTCCCGGTTCATATATCTCAGCGACAATGCATGTTCAAGCTGGATGGCGACCTAAGAGCGCAATCGGAGATGTTTATCCAATAAATCCTGAAAAGATAGCCAATCTAAAAATCGGAGATACTAAATTAACTCTCGTCGTAGATTATAATTCCTCAAATAATGTTGATGAGGAATACGATCGACTAATGCCTCCACCACCGGTAGGATTGAATCGCTCAGCATATCTAACCGCAAACAGGAATGATATGCCACTATTCAAGGATGTTCGTCCTGACAATGAATTCACATTGGTTCTTAATAACGATGCAAACTTGGTTACCGATAATCCGATTATGGTTAAAAACGACAATGAAAATTATCAGCTTGTAGAGCACGATATTGTACTGAAGTCGGGCACCTATAAAATCATGCTTGTCAGTGCCACAAAACCAGAGCATTTAGCATTACATCAGAATACGCCAAACCCGTTTAATGTCTCTACGGAAATTACATTTGATGTTCCTAATGATGGCTTCGTGAATCTTGGGATATTTAATATGATCGGTCAGAAAATTAGAACATTGGTTTCCGAAGAAATAAGTGCGGGGCAATACAGAGTTGTCTGGGATGGTCGCGATGATAACGGTATTGAAGTTATTAGCGGAATTTACTTCAATAAACTTACTGCGAATGGCAAGACGGACACAAGAAAGATGATGCTTCTTAAATAAATAAAACGCACACGAATTCAACAGGGTCGGGTAATGCCCGACCCTTTTTTACTCCAAAAGTAATAGAAATCAGTTTACCTTTATCTACATTCCCCAAAGAAATTGTTAATGTCGAATTTGAAACTACATATGCGTTGAATTGTTATTTTACTGTTTGATGTAACCTAATATTAAGTCAAATAAGGCTTGACATCATAAACGAGGGATATAAGTTTGGAAATCTATGAAAAAGAATAACACAAAAGGATTTTCGATAATATTTGCTCCAGAGGATTCCTCCCGAAGCGTTCGAATAAAAATCGGGGGAAGAATTGCTAAATTAGCAGGCTTAATTTTGGGAGTGTTTATCTTATTGAATATAGCGGTTCTTGCTTGGAACATCGTAATGATTAATAACAACATTGAACCAATAAGGCTAAAGAAAGCAAAACGTCAGCTTATCAGCGAGGTTTCGATTATTCGTGACCGACTCGATTCGCTTAAAACTGCGTCAAAATCGGTTACTAATCAAACTGAACACCTATATGCCCTCGCAGATATTAATAAACCACCTAAAGAATTTGCTGTTGGTGGACCTCAATTGAAGGATTTTTCCGAACCAAGATTAAACAATATAGCATTTGAGATAGATTCGCTTTTATTCGTTCTAGAAAACGAGTTTCATGCTCTTAAGGAAACTGAAGAGTACATACAAAAGAATAAAAAAATTCTCCGTCATACACCCTCGATTATTCCTATGCATGGATATATTACATCCGGGTTTGGTAGGCGATTGGACCCAATTACTGGTAAATGGGCATTTCATGAAGGTCTGGATATTGTGGCAACTAAAGGTACACCTATTCATGCATCGGCAGATGGTAGAGTAAAATTTACTGGTACAATGGGTGGTTTCGGCAGAGTCGTGATTATAGATCATATATGGTATGAAACTCGTTATGGTCATCTGGATGAAATTCTTGTAGCTAAAGGTAAGAAAATTTCCAGAGGTGATAAAGTCGGCACCTGCGGTAGATCTGGTCGGACAACGGGTATTCATTTGCATTATGAAGTTAGGGTTGCTGGAAAGCCAATTAATCCTATGAATTTCATTCTGCCGGAAAGATTCGTTGTAGATTAAATCGAGAAGCAAGCTCTGAAAATACTATCATAACCTATTCCCGAGAATTATTTTTAAATAGAATAATGTGGAGAAATTTAATAATTATTATAAGCAATGTCTTAATATATTCTTAATCAAAATATGAGCCGAAATATCCGCAAAACCTTAACTCTTTTAGGATTAACTGTATCATTATTAATAATCGGATGTCTTACCAATAAAGAAAACAATTCTAACATAATCTCTCCTCCAGAGAACGATTTGCAGTTAATCCATTACACTGTCGGCGACACCTGCGTTCCTGGAATAAGGAGCGTTGTCGGGGGTGAAACTGAGCATAAGGTGGATATAAAGATCGATGGTTGTGATATTTATATCGAGCATCTTGGTGTGTTTAATTGTTGTATGGATTCCGTTATTCTAAACGTTAAAACATCTGCGGATACAATTGAAATTTTTGAAGTGGAATTCACAGAAAATCCCTGTCGTTGTATGTGTTCCTTCAAGATTAATGCTCATATCACCGTGAGTAAATCGGGGGAATATGTTTTAAGAATAAATACTACCGACAACTCCTCATCAAAGAGTATAGTTATATACAAGGAGAAAATATATATCAAGAATTGCCTCTAATAATTTGAAAAAGCTTTATCGAGTAATTAGGATTAAATAATTATCTCATATTATGAATATATTCAATTTTAATAATAGATATCTCAAACGAGAATCGCAACATTGAGAAGCTTGTATGTAGTTTTGTCAGCTCGATTTAACGCTATATTTTCTCGTATTATCTGCATTATTTTAATTTCTTCTTGTATTCTTGCTGGGGAATATTATATTGATATATTGGGGAGGATAGCACTTCATTTGTAGGAATAACCTATCAATTTGGCAGCTATAACCTAATGGTTCACTGTATGATTTACCTATTGATTTGATATGAGGTAATATATCAATTTGTTGTTGCGATGATTTGTAGCTATAGGTTAGTTAATCTGTCAATCTGCATAACTTCTCTAACCTCGATTGTTTCGAAGTAGTGAAACAAGCAAGTAAGTTGTGTAATAGGCTATTATATGTCGACCGTCTGAGTCTGTTACGGATTATAGTATCTCTATTTTTGAATGGTTCGTCCAAGTGCCTATCAAATTAATACTCTGTCAACTTAATAACATAGAGGTGAGGTGGGGATATGTCAGATTTATTGGAAAAAGAGTTAAGGGGAGAAATTGTTACTGTAGATAAAATTAAGGATTATATTCATGTTCCACCAGAGGAAGAGAAAAAACTTGTTAAAATTGCTGAGAGACATCCGATATGCATAAGCAAATATTACATGTCTCTAATCGATCCTGACAATCCTAATGACCCTATAAAAAATATGGCAATTCCATCTGTGGATGAGCTGAATCTCGAGGGTTCATATGATCCCAGCGGTGAAAATGAAATTACAATTTTGCCTGGACTTCAGCATAAATATCCACAAACCGCACTTATTATAGCTACTAATAGATGTGTAACTTACTGCAGATATTGCTTTCGAAAAAGAATGGTCGGACTCTCCAATAGAGAAGTCATAAATAGATTCGAAACAGCATCGGAGTATGTAAAAGAACATCCCGAGATTACAAATGTGTTAATTACAGGTGGCGATCCATTTGTTTTACCGACTAAGATTATTGAAAAGTTCCTCGAAATAATATCACCTATCGAACATTTGGATTACATCCGTTTTGGCACCAGAACGCTGGTTACATTGCCGAGAAGAATAATCGACGATGGTGAATTGCTCGAAATCATTGAAAAATATAATCGCAAATATAAAAGGATATATATAGTTACACATTTTAATCATCCAAATGAAATAACCGAGAACTCCATTAAAGCTGTTACTTTAATTCAAAAAGCAGGAATTATAATAAGCAATCAAACAGTTTTGCTCAAAGATGTTAATGATGATCCCAACATAATTGCGGAACTTATGCATAAGTTAGTGCAAATCGGAGTTGTACCTTATTATTTATTCCAATGTAGACCTGTGAAAAGAGTTAAAAAGCACTTTCAAGTTCCTTTATTTAAGAGTTATGAAATTGTAGAAAAAGCCAAAGCCATATTGGACGGTCATGCCAAAAGATTTAGGTTTGTGATGTCCCATAAGAAAGGGAAAATAGAAGTTATCGGTGTAACCGGAGATAAAATCTATTTCAAATTTCTCCAAGCCCGAAATCCAAAAAACCTTGGCAAGCTTTTCTCGAGAACAATAGCAAAAGATGCAGGATGGCTTAGTGATTCTGCAGAATAGTTCTTTTGTTAAATTAACAATACTAAAAAATTTATCTTGAAACTTTTGCTGATATGTATATTACTGTTATTCAAAATCACGATTAAGAAAGGATTAGCTATGAAAAACTATGAGGTAGAGAAAATGGATTATCGAAAAAGAATAGCCTTGATAGCTCATGATAATCGAAAACACGATTTATTGGAATGGGCAAAATTCAACCGAGAACTTCTAGCTCAGCATGAACTGTTTGCCACTGGAACAACTGGTAAAGTACTTTCTAAGGAACTGGATCTCGAAATTACACAGTTTAAAAGTGGTTCTCTGGGTGGGGATCTGCAAATAGGCGCTAAAATTGCAGACTTAGGGATAGATGTAATGATATTTTTCTGGGACCCACTTGAAGCTCAACCGCACGATGTAGATGTTAAAGCACTTTTAAGAATTTCAGTAGTCTATAATATTCCAGTAGCCTGTAATAGAGCGTCAGCAGACTTCATTGTTTCATCGGCACTTATGGACGAAGATTATGATCGAATTTTAATAGACTATGAGAAGCGAATAAAGTAGAATTAAATAGTTCTGAATGAATTAGTAAGATTTGAATTTAGGATATTGGAAGTTATATATTTATAACCTTTATTTCATCCCAACGGGTTGTATACCGTGGGGATCGCATAGCCTGTCGCATTGTCCAGCTATGCTTAAATCCTATCGTTGCAAGCTTAACAGTATATCGACCCCATTTCGAATTGATTTCATCGATTGTCTTCATGAGTTTGGAATATTGGCTGTCCGAATATAAAGTCTTGAAAAGGTCTGGTTGCGTTTGTTTATTGGAAATTATTCCTCCCAAAATAACCCCGGTTTTCTTGTATTTGTAGCCTTCCTTGTAGATTTTGTCGAGAGCTCGGTTTGCTGTTCTCACAAGCTCTGGTGTAGATGCTGTAGGAATCGGGAGTTTTATGGTTAGCGACTTGGAATACTGCGGAACATCCTTAAATCGGTTGGTTGTAATGTATATTTGAATGAACGATGCCAGAGAATGTTGATTTCGAAGTTTTGCTGCAGCTCGGGTCATATAGGATGCCGCAGCTTCCTTAAGCTTGTCAAGTGTCTCCACCGCTTCCCCGAAAGATCGTGAACTGGTTATGCATTTTTTTGCAGGTGGTGCTTTTTCAAGCTCTACACACGGTTTTCCTCGGAGTTCCCATACTGTGCGGAGACCTACCACTGTTAGATTTTCTTTAATCCAATTATCGGAAGTGTCTCTTAATTGTAAAGCGGTTAATATGTTATGCTTTCTAAGCAATTTACTATATTGAGGTCCAATTCCCCAAACATCGCCAACTTCTATGCTATCCAATATTTTGTCGCATTCCGGATGATTTATAATATTGAATACACCATTGTACTTGGGATTCTTTTTTGCGATTCTGTTGGCTATTTTTGCAAGTGTTTTGGTAGGTCCTATTCCTATCGATAGTGGAATTCCTGTCCAACGTATTACAGCACGTCGGATTTGCTGAGCATAATTAAGCAGGTTCATTTTTTCAAAACCATTCAATCGCAAGAATGCCTCGTCTATCGAGTATATTTCGAGTTCGGGTGTGAACTCAGCAAGGATATCCATAACTCGAGCGGACATATCTCCATAGAATGCATAGTTCGAGGAGAATACTTTCACTCCATATTTTTCAAACAGTTCTCTGTTTTTAAAAGCCGGAGCAGCCATTGGAATTCCAATAGCCTTGGCTTCATTTGAGCGAGCTATTACTATGCCATCATTGTTGGATAATACTACAACTGGCACACCTTTCAATTCGGGATTAAATACTCGCTCGCAGGATGCATAGAAATTATTGCAATCTGCTAAAGCATATATATTCTGTATGATCTTCATATTCGAACCAATTATTGATTTTAGCTATACTTTAAGTCATTTCTTATGTTTATATAAAACATCTGTATCGGCGTGGTAAAATCAAACAGAATGCACGACATAAGTTACCACACCCCACACCTCAAAATTTGTCTCCTCGTCGATCTTAATAGGCTCAAAATCCGGATTTTCTGGCGTAAGATATAGATCGTTTTTAAGCTTCTTTATTCGTTTAACAGTAAACTCACCATCGAGAATCGCTAAGACAATATTATTATTGTTGGGTTCAAGTGCACGATCTACAACCAATATATCTCCGGAGTGAATACCGGCATTAATCATAGAGTTGCCCTCAACACGAACGAAAAAAGTAGCTGCTGGATGAGTTATCAAAAGCTCGTTTAAATCTAATTTCCGGTCGATGTAGTCATCCGCCGGAGAAGGGAATCCCGCAGAAATTCCTGTCACAAACAAAGGCAAATCGAGTTTTGTTCGTTTCTCAAAACCGAATATACCAGTAACTCGAATCGTGGAATCTCTTTTATTGTCCAGCTTATCAGACATTTATCCGCTCCATGTATTAACCGTGATAATTCATGGTTTAAATTCGTCATCTATTGTATTAAATATAATGCGATATGAACAGCATCCAACATGCTTTTCAGAAGTGAAGTCGTCAAGCTTGTGTTAGGTGAAGTTGGCTTTTCAGCGTAGTTCACCAAGTTGTATACATAGTAACCATCCAGCAAATGACTCTTCAAGATTCAAATTTGCAAACCCATAGATACCAATTCCAAGGAAAGGAATTGGTGTCCAAAAAAGTTGAACTTCTATTGGTATCCCAATAGTAAGAAAAGTGGACTTTTCATAGTAACCTCCATAGTAATCACTACGAACTACACCTACAATGCTGATGCCTCCGGATACCGAAGCCAAACCATACGATGTTTTTGCGTACGATGTTTTTGAACTTCTGCCATAGAGAATTCCAATGTCCCAAACTATCTCATCTTCATCTGGACAATCTCCGAATATACAAAGCACTTCATTGTAAATATATCGAGTCGAAATTAGGTGCTTTCCGGTTTGGTATGAAAAATTAACACC
>CAZLTJ010000066.1:0-12370 GCA_964562425.1 uncultured bacterium | reverse complement strand
ACTATGTCCTTAGCTACTTCTAAGGTCTCTGGTAGTTCAACTGGTTTTTTTATAGGTTCCTTTTCTAATTCGTTTCGAATAACTTTATCGAGTTCTTCTCTAATTCGAGTTTGCCCGACAAGAAGTGTTTTGTTCACGAAAATAATAGGAGGTGTATTGCCTACGTTGCCAACTTCCTTCTCTCTTTCCATCAAATATTCAAGATTTCGGTCGGAACCATCTATATCGAATGAGTCCAGTACAACTTTCCCCTTGTATTTTTCTATAAGCCCGGGGAGTAAATTTTCCATAATGTCATGGCATTCCTCACAGGTTGGTGAAAAATATAATTCCACTGTAAGCCCAAAAGCATTAAAGCTAAACAGAGAGAAGATACCTATTAACAGAATTTTTCTAAGATGACAACTCATATTAAAAGAAATAAAATTCCCGAAATCTTTCTAATATTTGCACTAATTATTAAAATTAAATATAGAATTTATTTAATATATAGATTTCCGCAAATAGTATTATTAGAATTCGAAAATTTCAGTTTCGATTTCCATAAACTTAAATTTAAATTCGTACATTCAAAATGTATAACTTACCGATAAAACTTCGAAAATATGAGTTCATATGCAAGAAATATGCACAAACATGTCCTGCTTTGGAAAAGGAAAAAAAGTGATTTATGATATTATAATATTTGTGCCCTCTTTTGAAGTTTTTCAATTTTTGGTTTTCACTATGAGGTAAGAATAAGGATTTGTTTAACTTCCGCCACCGCTGACAGGGATTGTGATTCTGGTCAATTCAGAATTTTTTTTGTCAAATGCGGCAATGGTAAAGGACGATTTAATGTATTTTACACCGGTGATTTCGTCTCTCAAGGTAACAGTAATTTTTGTTTTTTGCCTTGGTAGCACAGTTTCATTAGTTATCTGAGGTTTTTTGAGAACTTCATCAAAATAATCGATTAGTCTAAGTTTAATTTCACTATTTGATGAGTTAATAATTGTAACATGTCCTGTCCTAGAAACATTTTTACCGAAACCTAATTTGATTACCCATGGGTCTGGCGTAATAACTCTCGGTTTTGTGGTGTCCATATGAGCAATAACGGTAATCTTTTCGGAAGGCGCTCTTGGATCATCCGATGAAATAATAGCGGCTTTGGCGATCCTATGAAAATATCGAGAATTATTGAAAAACAGTGAAACAGTCGTTTCGGACCCGGGTTGAATTATTTTATCCTTTATTGGAGCATTGGTACATGCGCATGTAGTGCGAATTTTCTTTATGTGAAGAGGTTTTCCGCCTTTGTTTTGCACTTGAAATTTATGAACCATAAATGTACCCTCGAGTACATAACCGAAATTGAATACAGGTTTACCTATATAAATCTTGGGAGAGTTACCTTGCGCAACCAACAGTACACAAAAAATCAAAGTAGATAAAAAGTAAACGTACTTTTTCATCTTCCCTCCTGCATATATGCAAATAAAATATAGACATAAACTAATAAACAGTCAAGTCATAATAGCTTGTGCAACAAAATAATACTTGTAATGTCTTAGAAAATTTTTAGAACTATTTGGATTATTTTAACTTACAAAAGGTTGGATTTTTTTCTTAATATCCATTCCAATCCGAGTGCGATAATTACTATAAATAAAAGGATAGGCCAACTCCATAGCTCATGTTCGGATGACTCTGTGCGGATTTTATTTTTAAATTTTATTATATCGAGCAGTTTGTAAATTGAATCCGAGGGAATGTATTTTCCGGCTGTTTGCTGTGAAATAATTTTCAAAAGAGCATCATCTTGGTTTGTTCTTGCGAATTCAAGCTTGAATCTTTCAACCACCAAAGAACTCTTCGTCTTTCCTAACGACTTGCCCTCTACTGAAGCAGTTCCATTAATATCGTAAATTCCTGGTTCAAGAGACGGAATACTGGCTTCATAAACGCCTTCCCCAACTTCCGAAAGCTCGAAATCAAAGCCTTCATCGTCGATTGAATCTTTTAATGTTACTTCGATATTAACAATAGCTCCAGAAACCGGTTTATTACTTTCATCTCTTAATGCTGCGGAAATATACACAGGTTCGCCGCTTGAATAAACTTTCTTTCCGGATATTATAGCGAATCGATCAATCTTTTCCGTTGCAAGCAAATACTGAATCAAATTCCTCGAGAGATTCTTGAAAATTCGATCATCTCTACCATAAGCGAAGGGCAAAAATCCCCATTCCCATGTCGGAGATCCTGTAATTATAGCGGATCTCCCTAGATCTATCTCCGAGACTGCTAAAATGGGCAAATCAATTCCATCAGCGGTTTTTCCGACCATCAGAATTTTTGAGTTCTCCTTGGGTGCAGAAAAAAACAAGCCCTTGAGAGGTGGCAAACTTGATACTTCTCGTGCAAATCTTTCTATGGATGTTATGGGGTGAGTTAAAGCATCCGGTCCGGAACTAACTGGAATATCCATAAAAACAAATCCTCGAGATAAATTAAGATTAACAGGCATAATGCCTATGAATTCTCTAATTCCGGGACTACCTCTAAAGGAATTCTCACTACCAATGAGAAGTATAGATCCACCAGAGTGGACGTATTCTGCAAGTCTTTTTGTTATGTCACCGGTTAGAATTTCGGCTGAATTAATTAAAACGATTAGAGCATAATGTTGCAGATCCTCTTTTCGCGAGGGCATTCTTCTGAGATTATATTGACCCACGCCTTGTTTTACAAACAATGAGGTCTTTATATTGGGATCGCTCTCGATAGCTCGTTTCCAAAATGTTATGTCCCATGAGAGATAATCGCAAGCTATCAATACTTCTTTTCGGGAAGGCAAAACTTTAATTGCTACGGATTTCTCATTGTTATTTTTAAGCACCTCTTTTTGCAGAATAGGGATTCTTATTGTGTAATATTTCGTTCCGGGTTCCTTCGGTTCGACTTTGTATTTGCAAGTAACAACTTGCCCTTCGTTAGGAAGTTCTATCTGCTGGGCACCTATCGTTTTCCCACTTTCTATAAGTTGTGCATTAACCTTTGTTCCGCCAAGTCTCCAACCCCTAATATTAGCAAACACAGTAAGCTCTTCTCCAACATATGCAACTGGATTAGCGACAATTTCTGAAACCATAGCATCAGGCATAGGTATTGGATCCCCGATTCCGATTGTGTGAATTGGGAATGGAAAGCTCATCGCCACAATTTCAGGATCGACTCCTATGTTGTTTTGTCCGTCCGAGAGAATAAGCACAGCGCCTATTTCTAATTTCTCTGCAGTATCTAGCAGTTCGGATAGAGCAATTCCCATAGATGTAATCTGACCAGAAAAATCGGGTTCTTTCCATTTATACAAAGAATCGCTGAATAAAAATTTATGAATAGGATATTCATCTGAAATATTTTTCAAAACCTTTGATGAAATAATTTCCGAAACTTTTTTCGATCTATCTCCTGTATTATCCACTATGCTCATACTTTGCGAGTTGTCCACAAGTAACACAACCGAGGGTGTTATCTCCCTGTTTCTGATCGCTCTGATAACTGGATCAGCCAACGAAAAAATTATTACAGCAATAGCAATGAATCTCAAAATTCCCATTGCAATTCTTCTCACACGAGGTGTGTCTGGATTAGTGGATCTATACACAAGAAAAGCACCCACAGCGCCAATTATCAGTGCAATTACAAGCGCCAATTTGTTAGGGTCTCTGAAAACTATTTGCCAAAGCTGATTTTCCATTGTTGTATCAAATTTTTGGTGGGCTTACCAATTTTAAACTTTAACTTTTGTGGAGGATTTTTCCTTGTATTCAGCTCTTTCAGATTGCTTTATCGTCGATTTGTAATTTCCGTTGCCGTTTTTTCCCATAATTGCAATAATCCAAAATGTATTAGTAAATTCTGCTTTCTTGGGTATGAACGGAATAAACTTACTCACACTGTGTTCAACTAAAACTAAGGGCGTAAAAAGAAAAACCAGTGAATCTTGAAAAAATGTTCTCTTATGATAATATCTATTCTCCAAGGCTATTTTTTTATTATAGTCGATCCCCTCACGAAAAGCCAGCTGCGAAATACCAAACAATCCCGGTTTGAATCTTAGAATTCTAATTTGTTCGAGATTATAAGTTTGAACTATTTTAGTGAGTTCCGGTCGCGGTCCTATTAAGCTCATATCTCCATTAATAATATTCCAAAGCTGTGGTACCTCGTCGACACATGTGGCACGCACGAGATGAGAAATCCGTGAGAACCGTGGATCATTAATTTGAGTGTGTGATGGAAAATGACCGTTAGCTCCCTTTTTCATACTTCGAAGTTTATAGAGAGTGAATGAATTCCCGTCCCTTCCGACACGTTTCTGCTTGAAAATCACAGGTCCAGGGGAATCCAATTGAACGATTAGTACCGCTATTGCAAAGAACGGCAGCAGAATAGTTAAAAGAGCTAAGGATAAAATTATTTCACATGCTCTCCATAGAATTTTCACAGGATGGACCCTCATAATTACTCAATGTAATTTTAATAAATTCGTTTAGCAAGTGGAAACATTTTTTTGAAAATTTAAAAATATTTCAAGAAACTTTCCAGTTAACTATTAATTGTAATACATATTTTTACTCAAAATACCGCTATGATTATATACGATATAAATTACCGTAATATATGAATTCTGATGTAACTATTGCTCCTTTTCCTGTTGAGATTCTGCGATAAGTTTGTCCGCATTTTCCTTAGGCATAGTCTCATAATGAGAGAATTCCTGACTGAACCAACCTCTACCCTGTGTCATAGAGCGAATTGTACTGCTATATTTGTAAAGTTCCGACTGAGGAACCTTAACATTTATTTTTTGTAGATTTTTACCTGATGGTTCCATTCCTTGAATTTTCCCGCGTCGAGATGAAATATCACCCATAATGTCACCGGTGAATTCCCCCGGAACGATAATCTCTAAGTTCATAATAGGTTCAAGCATAATAGGACTTGCTTTGATGAATGCACGTCTGAAAACCTCGCGTCCACATTTCTGAAAAGCCACATCCTTGCTGTCAACAGGGTGTTCCTTGCCGTCAACAACATAAGCTTTGACATCCACAACAGGATAACCCGCAATAATGCCCTCAGCTAAAGATTGCTTAATACCCTTTTCTATCGAACTTTGGAACGAAGATGAAATAGCACCACCGAAAACTTTCCATTCGTATTCGAAACCTTCACCTCTTTCAACAGGTTCGACCATCATTTCGACTTCGGCGAACTCTCCCGCACCACCCGACTGCTTTTTATGTCTATATCTGTCGGATGCAGCTTTCGTGATTGTTTCCCTATATGGTATTCTAGGTTTTTTTAGAGTAACCTCAACCTTAAAGCGGTTCTTGAGTCGAGTTACGACATTATCGAGGTGCACCTCACCCTGACCATAAATCAATGTTTGGTGTAATTCTGAATCAACTTTATAGAAAAATGTGGGGTCTTCGTCATGAATTCTTGATAAGCCTTGAGCGATCTTATCCTCTTCTCCTTTATTTTTTGCTATAACAGACTCAGAAACAAGCGGGTTAGGGAAATTTAAACCTGGGAAAACGACCAGTGCCTTCTTATCGCAAAGAGTATCGCCAATTTTTGTATTGCGAAGTTTAACAGTTGCTGCAATATCACCCGCTTGAGTCTCGGGGATTTCCTCTCGACTTCTGCCATTGGAGAGAAAGAGTTGACCCATTCGTTCACCGGTCTGGCGAATAGTATTCTGAATATCATCCCCCGGCTTAATTTTTCCCGAATAGACTCTGAAATATGTCAGATCTCCGACATGTTGCTCGGAAATAAGTTTGAATACCAGCGCAGAGAAAGGTTCATTCGGATTAGGACTTCTCTCGATTGTAAGTTCTTCATCGATAGAACGAGAACCCATTTCCGGTCCGACAAATGATGGTGCTGGAATATACGACTTCACACCGTCAATGAGGATATCAATTCCAATGTTTAGACCTGCCGAGCCTACAAAAACTGGAATTATCGAACCGGATATTATACCGTTAAGAAGCCCAAGCCTGACCTCTTCAGTCGAAAGTTCACCTTGCTCGAAATATTTTTCCATGAGAGATTCGTCCGATTCTGCAGCTCGCTCGACAAGGATGACATTTATTTCATTAACTTTATCCTTCAGTTCTTCCGGAATATTAATCTTTTTGCCTTTCCCATCACCTTTTTTGCTATATTCGTATGCAGTCTTGTTCAGAATATCTACAACACCCGAAAAATCATCTGCTGCGCCAATAGGCAGAGAAAACGGAATTATCGCATCACCAAAAACTTCCTTGAGATCATCGAGAACTTTATCGAAATCGGCGTTTTCTCGGTCCATCTTATTCAAGAAAATCAGCTTGGTTTTTTCACCTAAATAATCCCATGACTGTTGTGTTCCCACTTCGACACCATCCATAGCTGAAACCACAATAATTCCACCCTCAACAACTCGCATAGCACTATATACTTCGCCAATAAAATCATTGAATCCTGGGGTGTCTATTATATTTATTTTAATGTCGTTGTCTATTATGTGCATCAAGGACAAGGTTGTCGAACTTTTTCTTTCAATTTCAATGGGTCTGAAATCGCTGACCGTGTTACCTTCCTCAACCGACCCCATTCTATTTATCATGCCATTGGTAAATAGCATTGCCTCAATAAGTGTCGTTTTGCCTGCCCCACTGTGAGAAAGAAGTGCAATATTTCTAATAGATTCTGGGTCGAAAACATTTGCAGACACTTTGTCCTCCTTATTCGCTGATTTGTTTAAGGCGAAATGCCAAGATATCTATCGAAAAATAAATGTCAAGAACTTGCAAATAATATGTTAAGAAATAAATTTCAAAGGGAAACTGGGATGGGGAGATCCCATCCATACATTAAAAAACCGTGTAAGGGCGGGGTTTCTCCGCCCCAAATATGCAAAAACCATACCAAAAAACAAATTCCCGATCCGGAGAAATAAAAAACCGTGTAAGGGCGAGGTCTCCTCGTCCCGAAAAAAGATTCTTGCCCTAAAAAAGGTCTCCCCACCATAATAAAACTGATAATACACGATGAAATCTCAATTCTTGTTTAGAATGTACGACATAAAAACTTGAATTAAAACCTAAAAGGACTATATTAGAACGTAAAATTTCGAATTAAATGCAGGGAAGTTCCAACTAACCTGTGTTTTATTTGAGGGAGGAAATATGCTTCTGGGAGGGATTCTTATCGCAAGAGGATACTGCACAATTAGTGATATAAGAGAGGCTCTGAGGATTCAGAAATCGGTAGATACACGTCGCATCGGACAGATTTTGATTTCAATAGGAAAAATCACATCTGAGGATTTGGATGCGGCTTTGAATATTCAATTTAAAAGTGCATGAAATATTAGACTGATTCTCGTTTCAGAAATGTGGAGTGAGTACCGAAAAAATAAGATCGATTCCCAAGTCGCAATATATTGATAAAATTTCTTAGAAATAAATTCTTATTCAGATGCCCAGTTGATGATATTACACTTTGTGAAATGTTTCAGATTTTCGAATGAAAGTTTAGTTGTGTTGTAACAGATGAATATGTTGAAGAATAGTTGATTATAGTAAAATTGAACTTGAAAGTTGCAGAAAAGGAGTGAATTTTTCTTTTGAAGAGATTTTAATTTGTGATTTTTTAGAGATAAAGAGATTTTTAAGGAGGTTGGGAATGCTTCTTGGTGAAATACTAATAAAAGAAGGTTATTGCACAATTGAGGATATTCGTAAGGCTCTAAAAAGGCAAGAAAACGGCGATAACCGACGTGTAGGTGAAATACTCTTAGATATGGGAGCTATAACATTAGAACAACTTGAAAACGCATTAAGGTTGCAATGGAACTCCTCGGGAAGGTCATAACGATTTTATTTACTGTGAATCGATGTATTGAGCTGTATTAACATGCTCAATGCAAATTCCATTTGTTAAGTTTGTTTGTCAACATAGTCTTTCTTTTCAATATAGATCCAATTAACATTACATTAAAGATAATACCATTCAATCATTTGGTGTTATTGTCAGATTTTTTTCTCCTCATCCGATTCTGTTTTAACTCCCTCACCCGATTCCGAATGGTGTCGGAATCACCCTCTCCCTAATGAGAGGGAACAGAATACGCACCGCTTCATGCTCCCCTTTCTCCTCGGGGAGAAAGGGGTTGGGGGATAGAGGGGTTTAATATGAAAAGAGCCAGGGGATAAAGGGAATAACTTTTAAACATCAACAAAGCAATTTATACTTTGCATTTTTAGGATACAGATGTTTATCTTGCTTGGCATTCGAATTGGCATCCACATTACCGGAGGGTGAATCATGGATAAATTCTATGTGACGACACCGCTGTATTACGTGAACGATAAGCCGCATATTGGGCACACATACACTACCGTTCTTGCCGATGTGCTTGCACGTTATTACAGACTTATGGGTGTTAAAACGTTTTTCATAACCGGTACCGATGAACATGGTCAAAAAGTAGCTCAAGCTGCTGAGAAAAAAGGTATCGATTGCAAGGATTACTGTGATGAATACGCTCAGTTTTTCAATGACATGTGGATGCGAATGCACATAAAATACGATCACTTTATCCGCACAACCGACGAACATCACAAGAAAGCCGTTGTTCAGGCTTTGCAGAAATTATGGGATATCGGTGACATATATCTCGGTAGCTATAAGGGCTGGTATTGTATATATGAGGAACGGTTTTGGACCGAGAAAGACCTTATTAACGGCAAATTATGCCCCGATTGTAATCGACCCACAAACTACATCGAGGAAAAAAGCTATTTCTTTAAAATGTCTAAATATCAGGAATGGCTGATTGATCACATAGAAAAGCACCCCGAGTTTATTAAGCCCGATTTCAGATGCAATGAAGTTCTCGGTTTCCTGAGAAAACCGCTGGGAGACCTTTGCATATCGAGGCCAAAGGTGAGACTGAGATGGGGAGTAGAATTACCGTTTGATAAGGATTACGTTACATACGTCTGGGTTGACGCACTCCTCAATTACTGCACAGCTGTGGGACTATGGGATAATATGAGTAAATTCGATGAATGGTGGCCTGCAGATTATCATCTCATTGGCAAGGATATTTTGACCACTCATGCCGTCTATTGGCCCTGTATTCTAAAAGCGTTAGGTATTACAATGCCTCGTACAATATTTGCTCACGGCTGGTGGCTTATTGGTAAGGCAAAAATGGGCAAATCCTTAGGCAACGCAATAGATCCTGCTGCATTGGCAGATTCAGTTGGTGCCGAGAGATTGCGATATTATTTAATTCGCGATATGGTTCTCGGTCAGGATGCGACATACACTTTAGATGGTTTAATTTCAAGGCTCAACAACGATCTGTCCAACGATTTGGGCAATATGCTGTCGCGAGTTACAAATATGGTTGGCAAATATTTCGACGGTATACTGCCGACATCAAATCCTGCTATTGACAATGAGATAATAAAATTATTGACAAAAGCCGAGGGTTTATCAGCAAAAATCAAAAATCTCGTACTCGATCTTAAGACACATCAAGTTCTGGAGGAAATTAATTCCGTAATAAGAACGGCAAATAAATTTATCGAGAACACAAAGCCCTGGAAATTGGCTGCAGAAGGTGAAAACGCTCGATTGGCGAATGTTCTATATCATGCAACTCAGCTTATTGCAAGAGTTGGATTATTGCTTTATCCAGTTATTCCCGAAAAGAGCATTCAGATCCTCGATTCGCTTGGGTTCGAAGGTGAGATAAGTCTAGATACTGCATCTGAGAATGAGATTATTAAGCCCGGCTCGAAGATTAAGATAATTAAACCGTTGTTCCCAAGAATTGACATTAAAAAAATTGAAAAGGAACTGGGTGTTGAGACTGCCGAAAAAATCAGGACAAATGACGAGAAAACTGAAGGATTAATCGAAATAAATGACTTTTCCAAGATTAAGTTAGTTGTAGGAAAAATTGTGGAATGCAATATAGCACCGAAATCGGAGAATTTGCTATTGCTTAAGGTTGATACCGGCGAGAAGATACGGCAATTAGTTGCTGGGATTGCCAAGTGGTATAAACCTGAGGAGCTTGTTGGAAAATCTATAATTGTGATTTCTAATCTTAAACCAGTAAAGATCCGAGGTTACGTTAGCGAAGGAATGTTGTTAGCTGCAGATGATGGCAGTACTGTATCGATTCTTATGCCCGACAAAGCATTGCATCCTGGATGCAAGGTGAGATGAAAATTACTTATGATATTACAATCGATATTTGGCTACAGAAAATGCCTTGATGTATGTGCTGTCATGAGATCTGGCCTGCCAAAGCAATTTATTTTCAGAAAAGTTTATTCGCAAATTTTTTTTTGATAAATTTATCGTATTACATCTATTGTATTTATGATTATGTTGACCTTATTTATCAATTGCATTAATTAAGCTAAATGAAAATTCTCGATCGCTACATTATCCGACAGCTCATAGCACCTTTTATTGGTTCGCTCTGTGTTGTTATGTTTGTGTTGGTTATGGATTTTCTGCTGGATATACTCAACCTTATAATTTCCAAAGGCGTTCCGCCATGGGCTGTAGGTGAACTTTTCGTTTTTAATCTTGCCTGGATGATCACGCTTGCAGTTCCGATGGCTTCGTTAGTTGCATCGCTTATGGTTTACGGCAGAATGGCAGGAGATCAGGAAATTGTCGCTATGAGTTCAGTTGGACTTCCATTGCAGAGATTAATGGCTCCCGGGATCTTTTTAATGGCATTGCTGTCAATATTAATGATATTCTTTAATGATAGTATAACCCCTATTGCTAACTATAGAGCTAAACAGATGATGGTTGAGATTCACCGCAAGAAGCCTATGGCTGCTATACAAGCAAGAGTTTTCATCGAGGACTTTCCCAATATGGTTCTCTACACTGATAAAGTTGACGATAGAGCAGGCAAATTGTATGGAATAAAGATATTCGAGAAACAGCGAACAGGAAAACCAAGAACTATAATCGCACCCGAGGGTGAAGTTAAATACGACCCAAGAGCGGATGCAATTAAATTCACGCTTTTCAATGGTGAGATCCACGAGATAGACCCCGAGTCGCCTGACAGATACACGAAAATCAAATTCAGCAAGCAGGTTATTAACATATCCGATTTAGGTACTAAACTTGGCGAGCAGCGACTGGCTAGAAGAGGCGACAGGGAAATGACGGGAAAAATGCTTAAAAAAAGCATTCAACTTAATATTAATAGGATAGATAGTGTAAAAAAAGAGATGAGCAGAATTGCGGGTTATTCGATCGATTCTATATTTAATGCCCGTTCGTATAAAGGCAGACCAAACGCAAGACCTGTCAGAAGAGCATTACTCAAAGAAAGACGAACTTATGGTGTTCTTCAGAAATATCTTTTCACAATACACGAGTGCACAAAAAGAATTAACAAACTTAGAGTTGAACTTAATAAAAATTACTCACTTGCTTTCGCCTGCATTTTTTTCCTTTTGGTTAGTGCTCCTGTGGGAGCATGGACCCGTAAAGGAGGATTAGGCGTAGCGGTGGGATTGTCATTTGGGTTTTTCCTTGTTTACTGGGCGTTTCTTATTGGTGGCGAGGAACTCGCAGATAGAGGTCTTGTCCATCCCACAATAGGAATCTGGAGCGGAAATGCAGTGATGTTTATAATTGCAGTGCTTATTTTGATTAAATTAACGTATGGCATTAGAGTAGCGCCAGTGCACTGGGTTGTGGGCATTTTTAAAAAACGCAAACAATAATAACTGTCGATTAAAACTATTCTTTTTACAGAAATATTTTATCATATATTATTATTACTCACTGATTTTTTTTTTAACATCGAAGGAGGGTCTTATGAGAAAGCTTCTAACTTTTTTAGCAATCGTCTTTTTGATCTCAATTTCATCGGCAACTACATCTCAGCCGCCACAAAAGCTCAGAGAAGTTGTTAGTTCCGATTTAACGAATTCAAAGCTCAGAGTATCTCGGGAAATTACTGAGCCTATGCTAGAATTCTTTGCGCCAGAAACTCTTGCTATAGAAAAATATTCTACGGTTCTATCTCCGGGTGAAGCGGTCTATTTTAAACTTAATTTGGGAACGAACTCAATAGTTCTCATCGACGAAAGAGATTCCCTGTCATACGATTGCTATATGGCGTTGGATTCAGTTCCTAAATGGATACGTCATGATTTATACCAATCGTTCAAGCATTTAGATCCAACTTTTGCAATGGATTTCGCAATAATGATTCTTGGAACCCCGGCGGATATAAGAGATGAAGTAGCATTTTGTGTGGCGC
>CAZLTJ010000065.1:3342-12521 GCA_964562425.1 uncultured bacterium | reverse complement strand
AATTGTCATAGAAAGGCTTTGGTTTAGTTAAAATATCTTTAGCCATTATGTTCCTCCTATAATACAAATGATATATATCAGTTAAATATTTTTTAATTAATTATGCCTTAATAATTTTTTCAAATTCCTGGGCAAGCTGCTCAACCTGCGGCACAACACCACCCATCGTTCCAAAAAAGATAATTGGTTTCTTGAAATGAGTTGCCAACCTAACGTCATCTACCATCTGTCCATTAGACATCTCACTAACAAGAAAAGCTTTGACTCTATCTACATTTGCTAATTCTATAAGTTTATCCTTTGGGAATGGGAATAGCGTTATTGGTCTGAGCATCCCAGCCTTAATGCCTTTGTTACGAGCAGCATCAACCGCAGTGAGCATAACTCGCGATACCGTTCCATAAGAGATTCCGACAACTTCTGCATCCTCCATCATATATTCCTCGAACCTAACCTCGTTTTTCTCCATTTCCGCATATTTTTCCTGTAGTTTCTCGTTATGCTCCTGCAATTCATACGGATCAAGGTAGATTGAATTTATTATGCTACTTCGAGTTTCCATAGTTGCCATTGCTGCCCAATGATGCTTTTTGAAATCCCCCGGTTTAGGAAACGGAAATTCAACAGGTTCCATCATTTGACCGGTGAAACCATCAGTGAGAACTACTACTGGATTTCTGTATTTGTCTGCCAAATGAAACGCTAACATAGTTAAATCGCACATCTCCTGTGCAGAATTGGGTGCAAGAACTAAAACTTTGTAGTTTCCGTGCCCACCACCTTTAACAATTTGATTATAGTCAGATTGTTCAGGAGCGATATTACCTAATCCAGGACCACCTCGCATAATATCAATTATAACCATTGGTAGTTCGGAACCACACGAGTAAGAGATTCCCTCCATTTTCAATGAAAGACCGGGTCCTGAAGAGGCTGTCATTACTCTTGAACCTCCTCCTGAGGCACCATAACACATCTGAATGGCTGCTATTTCAGATTCAGCCTGCAGAAATGGTTTACCAGCGAGTGGAAAATATTTAGCTGCGGCGTGCGCTATTTCTGAAGCAGGAGTGATTGGATAACCGTAGAATGCATCACATCCGGCTAATAGTGCGCCTTTTATTACAGCTTCGTTTCCTTTTATTAACTCTTTAGCCATTGCTAACTCCTTTATGATTTACGATAAACAGTTATTGCTGAGGGTTCCGGACAGGTATAGAAACACAGTGTACAACCTGTGCATCCTTCACCTTTATACCTTGCCGGATGATAACCCAATTTGTTAATCTCTTTTGCAAATTCAATGACCGAGACAGGACATATAGGAATACACAAACCACATCCTTTGCAATTTTCAGTTGATATTTCTATATGGGGCATATAGACCTCCGTATATAAGTTAAAGGTAGTATTCAAATTTAATGTTGAATTTTTGAATAGCAATGAGATTTTATTTGATTTTTTGGCATCTCATAAATATTTTTCGCAACAAATGAATGAAACTAGTAGGAGGAGTGAAATGAGTCGAGAAACTGCTATAAAGACAGCGTTTTATAATAAGCATCTTTTATTACATGCAAAATTAGTTGAGTTCGCAGGATATTTGATGCCTATATATTATGAAGGCATTGTTCCTGAACATAGAGCTGTGAGAAATTCTGTAGGTATGTTTGATATTTCACATATGGGTGAATTTTATGTTAAGGGCCTATGGGCATTTGAATTCCTTCAAAAAATGACAACAAACGATGTTTCAAAAATCAAAATGTGGCAGGCACAATATTCATGTATGATAAATGATAAGGGTGGTATTATAGATGATATATTAGTTTATAGACTCCCTGATAAGTTCATGCTCGTAGTTAACGCCTCTAATATTGAAAAAGATTATAATTGGCTGAAATCTCATCTCCCACATAGTGGGGTTGTATTATTTGATGCATCGAGAGAGGTATCGCTTTTAGCTATACAGGGACCCAAAGCTCAGGATGTTCTTAGCAGAATGACTAACCTCGATTTGGATAACATTGAATATTATTGGTCTCAGATAATCGATGTTGGTGGTGAAAGAATGCTTGTTTCACGAACAGGATATACAGGTGAGGATGGTTTTGAACTTTATATGAAAAACAATATTGCTGAAAAACTATGGGACGCAACTCTTGAAGCTGGAGAAAAGGAGAATATTGTACCAATAGGATTAGGTGCCAGAGATACATTGCGTCTCGAGATGAAGTATATGCTTTACGGTAATGATATGACTGAAGAAAATAATCCATACGAAGCTGGACTTGGCTGGATTGTTAAGCTTGAAAAAGGAGATTTTGTGGGAAGGGAAGCTCTTATTGAGATAAAGACGAGTGGAATTAAGAAAAGATGCGTTTGTTTTGAACTTTTGGATAGGGGATTCCCACGGCAAGGTCATAAAGTTTTCAGAGATAATAGAGAAGTTGGTGAAGTAACAAGTGGAACGTTTTCGCCGATGCTTAACAAGGGAATAGGTCTAGCATATGTTCCTAAAGAGTGGTCGAAATCGGGCAATGAATATGATGTTATCATTCGGAACACTCCAATTCATGCTGTTTTGGTGAAACCACCATTCTGGGAAAAAGGATCAATTAAAAGCAGGAAATAATTCATTTAGTATTGTATTGAACCATGATATAATATTGTGGAATATTAAGAAACTTAGAAATTGAGAAGTTTTTTTCGCTTTTATAATATATAATTTGCAATAATTTGATGAAAATATTTACAACACTAATCCCAAAAGAAATTGATTGTCTTGGGGATATAAAATTAGATGTTATTATTCTAATCGATATTCTCAGAGCCACAACAACTTTAATCTTCGCTTTAAAATCTGGTGCCAGAAGTATAATACCTGCAAGTACGATTGAAGAAGCTTATGAATTCCAAAGAAAATACATGCATGAAAAACCACTTCTCTGTGGTGAAAGAGATGGGTTGATTATTCCTGGTTTTGATCTTGGAAATTCACCAACAGAATACACTCCTGAAAATGTATTCGGGAGAATGCTAATATATGCATCTACAAATGGTAGTGTGCTAATGAAAAAGGTGGATATGTTAGCCAAAAATTTGTTACTCATGAGCTTGATTAATATATCTGCGGTAATTGACTATGTCGAATCCATAAATGCTGAAAGTATTTTGCTTGCTTGTGCAGGATATAGAGGAGTTGTGTCACTCGAGGATACCTATGCTGCAGGTTTGTTTATTGAAAAAATTTGTAAAAGGCATATTGATTGTGTCCTCGATGATGGTTCACTTCTTTCGAGAATTTTATATGAGAAATATGGTGAAAATGTGGAAAGTGTTTTAGAAAATGCAAAGCATGCAAGATATCTTGGTTTAGATTTAGGGCTGGCTGGTGATTTGAAAATTGCAGGAAGAATAGATTCGGAAAATATTGTCCCACATCTAATTGGTGGTGAGATTCGGGTTATGGATTGATATGCTTTCTGTTAGCAAACTTAAGATAATGATTGTAAGACATGTAGCTCGTACAGTCGCAATTTTTGAAATGTTTCAGGATGGCGACAAGGTTATAATTGGTCTTTCTGGTGGCTCGGATAGCTTAGTTCTTGTGGATGTTCTATACAAATTAAATCTTCGGTGTCAATTTAATGTTACATTTTATGCAGCCTATGTTTCTCCCGGTTTCTTTGAATTGTCAAGTAACTCAAAAAATAAGCTCGAGAACTTTTGCAGCAATCGAGGAATGAGTTTTACTGTTCTTGAAGCAGAGAAGATCGGCAAGAACGTTCATATGAAAAGAACTCATCTATCTCCCTGTTTCATATGTTCCCGAACGCGGCGCAAAGCACTTTTCGAGTATGCAAACTCTATGAATGCCAAGAAAATTGCTCTGGGACATCATCGAGAAGACCTTTTGGATACTTTTTTCCTAAATTTAATATATTCTCGAAAGATAAGCGCAATTGTGCCGGTTCAGGAATTCTTTGACGGCTTATTTTATGTTGTTCGACCGATGATTCTCGTTCAAGAGGAATACATAAAAAGATTAGCCAATGAAAGAAACTTTCCCATAATTCCCAAAGATTGTCCTTATGCAGGAGATTCAAAGCGCGAGGTGGTTCGAGAAATTGTCGAGTTTATAGAAACTAAACATCCCGGTGCAAAAAAAGATATAATACGAGCAATGTTCTATCCTAATCCCGATTACCTTTGGGGTGCATATAAAGGGTTTGTGGACAAGCTATTGAAATAAATGGAATTGTCTTGAAAAGCGAGAATGTGCTTAAGAATACAATATACTTAATGTAGCTTTCAATGATATTCAATTATCCAATAGTGGTTTTGATATTAAATGTTAAATTTCTTGATTTACATCTATAGTTTAGGTTATTTAAGAAGTAAGTCGAGATTCTGTTGAATCGCATGCAACAAGAAGGTAACAGTGACTGAGATAAAAACCATTCAGAAGCTTATCGAAATCACAGAAAAGAAAAAAGATGCGCTTGTTTATGAATTGTATAGATTGACAAAAGAGGAGATAAAGATTGTGGAGGGAGGATAGAAAATGTTAACAAGAATAGAAATTAAAAATTTTAAGATGTTTGATGATGTCAAAATAGACTTAGACAATCCGGTTGTTTTCATTGGTCCAAACAACTCGGGCAAAACAACGGCATTGCAAGCACTATCTTTGTGGGACATTGGATTAAAAAGGTGGATAGAAAAGCGCGGTGGGAAAATAATACCCAAGGAAAGAAAAGGTGTTACAATTTATCGACCGGAATTAATTTCATTACCAGTGGATATGGCAAAAATATTATGGCATAAGCTTCATGTTCGTAATGTTAGCTTTGATAGTGGAAAGCAAAGGACAGATAATATATTTATCAATATATGTGTCTATGGAATTGCTGATAATAATGAAGAATGGCATTTTGGCTTAGATTTTTACTATTCAAACGACCAGGTGTTTTATTGTCGTCCTATGACAACCGAACATGGAATAATCGATCCATCTGAGTTGAAAAACTTACGAATTTTCTTTTTGCCTCCTATGTCAGGATTGGCAACTGTTGAAAGGAGAATAGATAGCGGGGCAATAAATGTCCTTATCGGTGAAGGCAGAACAGCAGAGGTATTAAGAAACTTATGTTATAGAGCATTACATCCAGATGGAAATCCACAAATAGAAGACAGAAAAAAATGGGAAAACCTTGTTAATTATATGCAATCACATTTTGGAATAAAACTACTGGAACCTCAATATATCAAGGCTCGTGGTGAAATAACTATGTCATACGAGGACGAGTTCGGAATTAAATTACCACTTTCAGCAGTTGGCAGAGGAACACAACAAATACTTCTTATTCTAGCATACATGTTTGTGCATCCTGGTGCTATTATATTAATTGATGAGCCTGATGCTCACCTTGAAATGTTAAGGCAGCGTCAAATATATAAAACCATAACCGAAGTTGCATTGGAACAGAATAATCAGCTAATTATTGCAACTCACTCAGAGGTTGTGCTAAATGAAGCAGCAGGTAAAGATAAGGTAATCGCTTTTGTGGGCAAACCTCATACAATAACAGATAAAGGTAGCCAGTTACGAAAATCACTTACAACAGTTGGCTGGGAGCAATATATTCAAGCCGGGCAAAAAAAATGGGTGTTGTATCTTGAAGGTTCAACCGACTTGTCAATATTGCAGGCTTTTGCTCAAAAACTGGGACATCCTGTGCAAAAACATCTGGAACGACCTTTCGTTTGTTACATTGCAAATTTACATCAAAAAGCAAAGGAACATTTTTACGCTCTTAGAGAAGCGATTTCAGACCTGAAAGGAATAGCATTATTTGACAATTTCGAAAAACCTCCTGAAGAATGTCCACATATACCGTGGCTTATATGGGAAAGAAAAGAAATCGAAAACTATTTCTGTTTCCCGGATGTTTTAAGACGATACGCAAAGGATAGAGAACCTAGAGAACTTTTTAAACAGGATTCAGAAAAAATAATGACGCAGATTATTGAAGATGAAATTCCACCGGCAGCTTTGCGTGATGCAAACCATGATTGGTGGAAAAATGTAAAAGCGTCTGATGATTTTCTGGACAAAATTTTCAAAAGGTATTCAGAAGAAATGAAAATTCCCATTCCATTGAGAAAAGGAGAATACTATAGACTTATCAATTTTCTCAAACCTGATGAAATATTGCCTGAAGTTAAGGAAAAACTTGATGCTATCTTGGCAATAGCACAATCGGCAGAGCAGAATTCAAGCAAATAGATTGGAAAGTTTTCAGAGCATAAATAAAGACTTCAGAAGCAGATCTAAATTACCGACATGAAAATAGATGCGCTTGTTTATGAATTATATGGACTGACGGAAGAGGAGATAAAGGTTGTGGAGGGAGAGGGATAAAATTTAGGATTGCATGCTCAAGTAATCTTTTATATTATGTTATTACACAATGCAGGAGGATTTATGGGCTTAAACATAATTGGAAAAGGTATTTACACAATTTCTGAGGCTGCCTATTTGATTGGACTTTCTTCACGAAGGATTCGTCCATGGATAAAAGGATATTCTTCGCGTTCTAATACGGGAAAGATAAGTAATATACCACCTCTTATTGTATCTTCTATTCCAATAGTTGACCAAAAGGATGTTATTTCCTTTGTAGAGTTAGTCGAACTACGTTTTGTAAAGGAGTTCCGCAAACGGGGTGTTTCTTTTCAGGTGATTCGTCGCGCAGCAAAAGAGGCATCTAAAATATTACAGGTAACTCATCCTTTTGCATACAAGCGCTTTAAGACGGATTGCAAGAGCATATTTCTTCATTATAGTCAATGTGAAGGTCAAAAAGATTTAATTTTGCTGGGTAAAAGCCAATATGTCATGGAAGAAATTATTAAAGTCTATCTTCATGAAGTTGATTTCGACGATTTGACTGATTTAGCTCTTCGGTGGTGGCCTATGGGCAGAGAAAATCACATAGTTATTGATCCGCAAGTTGCATTTGGTTCACCTGTGATAGAATCAACACGTATCACTACTGAAACTGTTTATAAGGATTATTTAGCAGAAGATTCAATAAAAAAAATTGCAATATGGTATGATATAAAACCGTCAAAAATCCAGTCAGCCATAGATTTTATGAAGATATTGAAACTTTAAAAAGTCCGGTCAGCCGTTGATTTTATGAAAGGTGTTTTGACATCATGGTTTTCGTTTTCGATGAGAACATAAGTAACCGAATTGTAAATGGGTTTAAAGCTTTTGGTGAAGATGTTATTCACATAACTGAAGAATTTCCAAAAGGTACCAAAGATGAAGATTGGATTCCTAAAATAGGAAAGAAGGGCTGGATTCTGATCACGAATGATTATCATATTGATAAAAAGCAGCATCAAGCTCAAGCATTTAGAGAAGCTCAAGTATCAGCTTTTTTTATAGATGTGACGGTTCATCCTGATCTTTGGGGCTGGATTGAATTCTATGTGAAAAGGTGGCGTAAATTTTGCGAACTTGCTCAAGATACTTCAAGACCATTTGTGTTTAAGGTAACAATGCGTTCAATTCAGAAACGCTAGTAGATTTCTTATTCAAATACTGTCATTCTTCACAAACGCCTTGCGAAAGCACAGGTGAACAGCAGACTTCAGTCTGCTGCCAAAGGAAAGAGAGCAGGCAGACAGTCGACTAAAGTCGTTTGCTCAGAGTAGGCTGTCCAAAGTCACCTATCTAATACGGAAGAGGAGATGTAGGGATGTATAGATTGTTAGGAAGTTTAATCCTTTTTTTGTTAATCACTTTGTTCGATTATATCGAGAATTGCTCTTGCATATTCCATTCCCGTTTTTCCCAAGTGTTCCGATATGTTCATAGCTTTCGCAGAAATTGATTTCAGTAATTCGGGATTTTTGCATAATTTCAATATTGTTGGATGTAAATTTTCAGCATCGATTTGAATCGAAGCACCTGCATTTTTTATTAGTTCGAAGAGGATAAGGTTGTTTTCGATGTATTTGCCGTGAATAATAGGTTTACCAAGCGATATCGGTTCCCAAGGATTATGTCCTCCGAAATTGGCAAATGTTCCTCCCACAATTGCGATGTGACATATATCGTAGAAATATATTAATTCACCTAATGTATCGATTAAGTATATATCGGTATCGGTTGTGATATCGCGATTTATTGAGCGTCTTTGATATTTGTTCTTGCTTTTTCTTAAGATCTCTTCAGTTTCAGTTATTTCTTTCCGGTGCCGAGGTGCAATTATTAATAACGCCGTTGGAAACGATTTTTTCAGCTCTTCAAACGCTGAAATTACATTTTTCTGCTCACCGGATCGAATGCTTCCCGCTGTGATAATAGGATATCTGTCCGTTGGTTGAGCAATTTTACTCTTTAGCCTTATAGGTTGAATTTTTAAATTGCCCTTAACGACAATTTTGTATTCGGGCAAATTTGTCTGAGTGAATTTTGTATATTCATATTTATCTCGGGCAAATATCATATCGACATTTTTCCATAGGTTTCTGAAATAAAATGGGAAAAATTTATGAAATTTCACCGACCTATTAGATATCTTAGCGCTTGTAATTATTACTGAAGCACTATATTTGCGAGCATAATACATATGATTTAGCCAGTAATCAGATTCGATTATTATAAATACTTTCGGTTTAAGATGTTTCATTACGAACTTAGAAATTAGAGGATGATCGATCGGCAAAAGATGAATAGATTCACATTCAGGGAAAACTGCGCGAAGTTTGTTGTAACCTGCGACAGTCGTGGATGTTAAAATAATGTGGATTTCAGATATTTTCTTAATTTGTTGGGCAAGATATAAAGACATTCCAGATTCGCCAAGTGAAGCGCCATGTATCCAGATTGCATTTTTAGGTGTATTACTAAAAAGTCCGATTCTATCAGATAATGATTCTTTTGAAGAAACATTCATATTAATATAATCACTTAAAAGTCCAACTGGTGCTGAATCTAACATAAAATTTTTATCTTCTAAATTGCAAATTACCGGAACAGTTGAATATACCTTCCAATAACGTTTTAATACATTCGGTTTTAATTTAATAACATATCCGTATACATTATCTTTTAAACATGTTAATTTAAATGTAATTAAATCATTAATATTAATTCC
>CAZLTJ010000065.1:0-3332 GCA_964562425.1 uncultured bacterium | reverse complement strand
GACAGTTAGCGGTATGCCTCCTAAAATTACAATGAACCACCACGCAAGGTTGTATATAAATCTCCAGATCATTATTTTTTGATGTTTGTAGCTATATTAATAATTTCCGAGAACGATTTAACATCGAGGCTTGCACCACCGATTAATGCACCATCGACATCCAACTGGGAGAGAAGCTCTTTTGCATTCGAAGGTTTAACGCTGCCACCATATAGGATTCTAATTTCATTTGCAATATCATGATTCCAGATGTCTGAGATTAATTTGCGAATGAATAGATGAGTATCTTGGGCTTGTTGCGGTGTAGCGTTAACGCCAGTTCCGATAGCCCAAACTGGTTCATACGCTATTAAAATTTGATTTGGATTAGAGCATGAGATGTCGTGTAAACAATTTGTAAGTTGTTCAGCAAGAATACTTTCTGTTTCTTCATTTTCTCGTTGTTCTAATTTCTCACCGATGCATAAAACTGGAACAATTTCGTTTTCAAGAGCTGATTTGACTTTTTTATTGATAAAATCGTTGGTTTCATTAAAAATGTTTCGTCTTTCGGAATGTCCTAAGATAACCATTTCTACACCCGCAGATTTCAACATCTTTGGTGAAATTTCTCCTGTAAAAGCACCTTTTGATTCGAAATACATGTTTTGTGCACCTAATGAAATTGTTATTTTGTTTTCTAAAATCGTATCGCGCACAATTTGTAAATCTATAAAAGGTGGAAAAACGGCTACATCCACAATATTTATTTCGTTTATTTCCTTGCATAATGATTTGATGAAATTATAAGCTTCGATAGGTTCTTTGTGCATTTTCCAATTTCCAGCAATGAGCTTTTTTCTCATTTTTCCTCCTTTTTTTTACTTTTCGGAATAAACCCCATGAATTATTTATTGCAAGTATTTTAGAAATTAGGATTTAGGGTGCTGTAAAAATTGAATATATAATATTTAGTTTTGCTTTGAAATTGAAATACAATAAATAGCATTTGACAAAAGAAATTAAATAATTAAACTATGTCCTTTCGGGGCGTGGCGCAGTTTGGTAGCGCACATGGTTTGGGACCATGGGGTCGGAGGTTCAAATCCTCTCGCCCCGATGTGAATTTTTATGTTGAATAAAATTATTTACCCCTTATTCTATAGGACGTTAGGGAGGTAGAATGTCTAGAGTATGCGAAATATGTGGGAAAAGACCCATGGTTGGCAATAGGGTGAGTCATGCGAATAATAAAACCAAGCGAAGATTCTACCCGAATTTACATACAGTAAAATGTAAGTTGCCAAACGGTCGCGAAAAGAAGATGAAGGTTTGTATTCGTTGTTTAAAAGCCGGAAAGCTTGAGAAAGTGGTTAAAGTAAAAATTATATCTAAAAGTGAATCATTGACTTAAAAGATATGCAAACCAAACGAGCTGTTATATTGAATTCCAGAGCTTCTAAAATAATTTTGGGAGCTGACCCGTGGATTAGAGCAGTCATGGCTGCCATCGATCATGCTAATTACAACGAGCAGATTATATTAACTTCCATTGGTTTATCTACATGGGAGTTTATTTTAAACTATTCTAGAAGAATTGGAGTTAGATGCGCAATCTACATTCCACAAGGAGTAGATGAAAATAATATAATTAAGCAGTTTAAACTCGAAGAATCTCTTGTATCATTTGTTAAACTCGATGTTCCACCGAAAGGAAAATCTTGGTGGAGAATTAGGGATAGGAAAATTTTCGAAGATGCAGATGTCGTATATCCAATTTCTATTAGACCTAATGGAAATTTTGAGGGATTTCTTAAGGAATTAGAGGCAGAGAATTCCACCCTAAATAAAACTAAGGAACTTGTTGATATATATAGAGTAACGTATGATGAGAGTATAATCGAACGGGTGGAAAAACCTAATTTAATGAATGCAAAGAACTTAACAAAAAGAACTAGGATATTTGAGAGTTGGAAATATTTAACCAATTGGACTCATACGACATACGAACCTTGGTGCAATGAAACCAAAGCTGAATTCTACGATTCCATTATTAGCTCAGATAAATATTATTCACATTCAGCGTTTGAATCCCTTTGTAGAATAATTGATACAAAAAAAATATGCGCAACTCAAGAAAAAACACGCTCAAAAACTAAATTTGTGTCTTTTACTGAACTTAATCCGATTGAATCTATCGAACTGATGCATTGGAGAAAAGGATTGGTTAGGTTTTACTTAGAACCATATGGAATAGCAATAAATAGAGACAAAGCTTTTGAGTCTGATGTTAAACCAGTAATTTATACTGATACTGAAAATTATGATAATCTTCCAAAGCAGTTAACCCCATTGTTCCAACCTATTAAAGGCAAAAGATATTATTGGACCGATGAAAGAGAATGGAGATTTATTGGCGATTTTAGCTTGAATAATTTTGATAATGATAGCATCTTAATAATAGTGAGAGATGATTCTGAGAAAACAAAAATTAAGAAAAGAATTAATCTTCAAGTAATAGCTCTTGAAAGTTTTTTGGAGGATAAAGATGAGATTTGTTCTTAATATAATGATTATCCTGGTTTTGATTAGTTCAGTATTAGGGCAAGGTTGGATAAATGGCAGATTTATTGTTCTCTTTGAGGCAGAATTGGATCTAAATTTTCAGAATAATCTGAATGATTACGTGACAACCGGTATTGAAGAGATCGATTTTCTTATGAATAAATATCAAATTTTTAAAGCCAAAAAGCTTTTTCCAGTAGCTACTAACCCGGAATATGCAAAGAAAAGATATGACGTCCGAAATACAGCTTTACTATACACAAGAATGGATTCTCTGACAATACCTAAAATATGTGAAAATTTCAGAAATTCACAATATGTAGTATTATCTGATCCCGACAATGTTTATGTTTCCTATACCACTCCTAATGACAATGAGTATCCACGTCAATGGTATCTTACAAAAATAGAAGCGGATGAAGCATGGAAATATACGCGAGGTTCAATGGACATTATTGCTACGGTTACAGAGGGTGTTGAATGGTATCATCCAGACCTTTATGATAGAATTTGGGTTAATCCTGGGGAGGATATCGATCACGATGGGGTTCCTATGGATCCAGATGATATGAATGAAATCGATGACGATGGTAATGGATATGTCGATGATCTTATTGGATGGGATTTTGTTGAAGGTCTCGATAGTGTAGTTACTCCTGGTGAGGATGGAGATGTGCAGGATAATAATCCGGATGACTTTGGTGGTCATGGAACTCATTGTAGTGGCGTTATTGGCGCAACAACTAACAACAGTATCGGAATTGCAGGAGTAGCATGGGCTGTTAAAC
>CAZLTJ010000064.1:0-12821 GCA_964562425.1 uncultured bacterium | reverse complement strand
TCCATCAACTTCCAGTTCAAGTCTATTGTTATATGCTTCACAAAATTCGACACCATCTATTTTTGTAATAATGTCAATTCTTCTCGGTGCAATACCGATCTGAAAAATGATACCCTCCTCACAGAATGTGTTTTCACTGACTTCGCTGAGTGATGAACCGAATTCTTTCAGAGATCGATACATCTTTTTTGAATTTTCAGATGTCGCTTCCACCCAAATATCGAAATCGCCAGTTGCACGTGGATAGCCATGCACTCCCATAGCATATGCCCCAACAACAAGAAACCTAACAGTGTGTTTTAACAATATTTGTAACATTTCTTTGTAGTCTTCGTTCAACATACTTTCCTCCAATTAAAAACCACAATTCTAATGTAAGTTCCCAGATAAAAGAAACTCTCTCTACAGGTGATAAATTGGAAAAACCACCATCATCTTTTTCCTGCTTAATTAAATGTCCGATATCTCTTTTAACTTTCATCATCTCATCAACCTACATTCGTTAAAATCATGTATATTACATAATGTATATCCAGAAATAATTATTTCAAGCAAGAAAATTAAATTTCCACTTGTCCAGAGATTCTTTCCCGGGGCAGTCACCTACCGAGTATCATCGAAAAAACCTGTAATTCTGCATCTTCATAAAAGGGATATTTTACTATACATCGCAATATAAAAGCCCTGTTGGGGGTTTACAGGGCTTAGTTTCTAAGTTATGGATATAATTAGATATTCTAGTTTAGTATCTATTTATCAGTCTCAATAGGATAAGCATTCTTTGCACACCTGAAACCTACACAAGGGAATTTAGCTTGTGGTTCCCCGCCAATTCTTGCTGTCGAATTCTGCCATTTTATTTCATACTTGTAACAACCACCTCTATGAACCTTGAGTGAACCTTTATCCGGACCTTTTGGATTCTTCTCAGAGATAGCTTTATATGTGCCATACCAATCACTAACCCATTCAAAGACATTGCCAACCATATTGTAGCAATCATATCTATTCTTCCCATTTATGAAACCATCAACAGGACAAGTCATAATATATCCATCAAGCTTTCCATTCTCTTTCCAATTACAACAAGTTTCACACCATTTACTACCCCAGGGGTATTTTGTTTTACCAGCATTACTAGCGGCATATTCCCATTCCGCCTCAGTGGGAAGTCTTTTCCCTGCCCATTTACAATAAGCTTGTGCGCCAAACCAGCTTATATACATTATAGGATTTTTTTCAAAACCTTTCTTAGGGTAATATTTATCTTTAACTTTTTCAATTTGTTCGCTTCTATGCTCATTAAACCAGTATGCTTCACCTTCAATTTGATTGCCCTTTTCATTTAAGAATTCACAAAATTTCTTATTTGAAACTTCGAATTTGTCGATAAGAAATGGGTTGAGTTTTACCTCATGAGCTGGAGTAGTAGATTGATTTTTATTATCTCCCATAATGAATTTACCCCCTTTTATCATCGCCATGTCCTCTGGAGGTATCGGGATTGGCCAATACTTTGTTATGTTATCCCTAACCTCTTTCACAGAAATTACAAGCTCCGTCTTGATATCTAAATCGGTTAATCGAGAGAGAAGTTGTATAATATTTTTAGAATTTTTATTCTCAAGATTGCGAAATCCTTTTAAGAACTCTTGAATTACATTTTCTTTCTTTGACTTATCTACAATTTTCGCCCAGAAATAAGGAGTGAACCAATATTTTCTATCTTCTTCAATCCACATTTCCTCTGTTTGTTTTTTTAAAATAAGAGAAATAAGAGACGGGGTACTCCTTTTCCATTCAAGGAGATTATACACTTTCCCATCATCATGGAGAAGAGATGAGAATAGAGTTATGTAAGAATGTGAGAAATACTCAGGCCATTCTTCCTTAAGCCACTCGAATTCCACATATTGTGCTAAACCATCACCAATCCATCTATTGGAAGTTTTCGAATCATATATCCCAATTTTATGAAGTAGAGTATTTTCAACCCACTCATGTACAAGCACACTAATATAATTCCTTCTAATATAATCCATTCTAAAATCGATAGAATCTACTCCTAATGATATACCATAAGATGAAAGATAAAAAATTGGTTCAGATTTGTAAGTTAAAATAACTATCCAAGTCACAGGTTCAATACCTAAAGTATTTTTAATAAATTCTTTCTCTTTCTTCATTGTCTCCATTATTTTTTTTGCAATGTCATCTTCTCCTGAAGGATATAGAATTCGAATCCCAGAAGAAGTTATCTTTTTCATTCCTTCTCCAGTTTCAATATTTACAATTTTATCGTAACTAAAAAATTCACCGGATAATACAAGATTAGCTGTCAATTTGGATGGACACATACAACTCACCTTTTTATTTTCTTTTGGGATTCTAAAAAGAATATAACCCAACTCATCCGATAAGTATTCTCTTTTAGTATCGTCCACAATCAAAGAACATCTGACATTTTCTATAGGAAGATAGTTTGAATCCGTAAACATAACAGCAATAGGAATTGAGTCTCCATCGATATTCACATTCGTTTTTTTGTATAACCAAATTATTTTCTTTAAAAATGGTCTAAGATTCTTCTGTTGATTGTCTGTTATTTTACACGACAAAAATACTATTCCGGCAAAGAAAAGCAAAAATAGCAAAACAAAAGAATGTGACAATACTTTTTTCATTTTATCTCTCCTAAGTTATTGATAAAAAATGTCTATATCTATTATCTTGAAAGATTTTAATCATTTATCGGTGTAGTATAATATATTTAAGCTACCTCCACGCAAATAGTTTCGCTGGGTTCGATTTCTGTTAAAGGCTGTTTTCCCTAGTTTAATTTTAAGCAATATTATAAATCTAAGGTAATTACAACCGGATTGTGGTCGCTATATCTCCTCACCTTATCGTTATCAATAACTTCACAACACAGCAGTTTTTTTGAGAGGGATTCGCTAATGAAGAAATAATCATTTTGCCATTTAACTTTACTTTTAGGATGTCTATATGTCTGAATAAAATCTGAAAAAAATGGTTCAAAACAATTAATTAATTTGAAATCTTTAAGTCTATCAAAGAATATCCTATGTGCTTCACCACCCGATTGTTGATCAAATTGAAAGCTTGCATTTAAATCACCACCAAGCACAATGTTTCTTTTTCCATTTATATGACCATTAAAAATACCTGTTAAATCTGAAAGAATTCTATGAAGATTTGGAATTGAATAAGAAGGTCCATTACCAATTTTCTCTAAAAGACCATATAAGGATATAAATGTAAGTTTCTTCTTAGAACATTCTGTATTTGCTATTACACACGAACCCTTAAAATGAGTAGAAATTAATTCTTCTGATAATTTGTATTTATCACCGTATATACCAGAACCCCAAGGACGAGCTCCACCAATCTCATGCCAAATAAAATTGGTTTCTTTTACAACACTTTCTGGTGGTTTGGCTTCTTGAAATAATGAGATATCTACATCGAGATCATCCAGAAAATACTTCCATGCTTCATCGTTCGTTTTTTTATGACTCCAATAATCCATATTCCATGTTGCAATTCTTATTTTCATGTCAATCGAATTCTACTTTTTCATGTTTCAAATTAATTGAGTTTAATGTTTTGTTGAAATGAATTCTGCCTTCTACCGATTTAGATTAAAAATCTTCTAAATAAACACCTTTGAATTTCTCACTCAGAATATACATAAATTTGGTCGCATCTGCTCCTGTTCCAATAAAATAGTATCAAATCCATCGCGCAATTCGATAAACTTTACGCTTTGCTCAACGACTCGATTAAGTTTAATATCGATACCAATTTCTGTGAGATAGGATGCCTAGTAATCCACAACATCTTTGGGCAATCGGAAATCAGGTATCCCATATTGCATGACTCCACCAGCCTTATGGAATACTTTGTAAATAATTACTTTATAAAGTCTATTTTGGAGGTAAAGGTGCTTTGGAAATTTTTAGTCTTAATTGACATCTTAAGCATCGTTCAGCTTCTTCTATTGCTTCTTTTTCATCAAGAACATATTCTACCTGGGGAAAATTATGTAGTCTCTGATTTATAGGAAGAGTATTCATTTCAATCCTTCTTCTATAGGCAAATTCTTCTTCCCTTCCTAAACAAAGATTTTCTTCCTCTTCTGGTATAAATACTTGGTCAATCTTGCCTTTTCCACCCAAATATTTATCTATAGAAATCGCAGCTTTTCTACCAGCCTGAATCGCTTCGATTACTGATGCAGGACCACTCACCAGGTCTCCTCCTGCAAACACACCTTTCCTTGAACAACAGAGAGTTTCATTATCTACTTGGAGATATCCTTTTTTATCTGTTGAAAGACCAAATTTTTCTGGTATTATAGATCTCTGACCGATAGCCATTATTATTCTATCCACTTCAACCGAAAATTCACTGCCGGAAATTGCGATAGGTCGCCTTCTACCGCTTGCGTCTGGCTCGCCCAGTTTCATTCGTATGCATTCTACTTTTAATTTATCACCTTCAGTTAATACTCTTTGAGGTGTTACAAGAAAACTAATCTTTATACCTTCATTCAAAGCTTCTTCTACTTCTTCTGAAGATGCTGGCATTTCCTTTTGAGTTCGTCGATACAGTATAGAAACTTTTTCTGCACCTATTCTTAACGCACTCCTTGCTGCATCTATAGCCACATTACCTCCACCAACAACCACCACTTCCCCAGTAATGTCCGTCTTTTTCCCAAAATTTATATCCCTTAACATGTTTATTCCATCTAATACATGTGGCTCATCTTCTCCAGGGATTCCCATCTTTATACCCTCAGTTGCACCTAATGCTAAAAAGATCGTGTTGAAATCCTGATTAAACAGTTTATCGAGTGATTCTATTTTTGTATCGGTTTTTATTTCCACACCAATATTCTCTATATATTTAATTTCTTTATTTAAAACATCTCTCGGTAGTCGATATTTGGGAATACCTATTCTCATCATTCCACCTGGTTCAGATAGAGATTCAAAAACAGTCACTGAATGCCCTAATTTTCTCAGAAACCATCCCGCAGTTAATCCAGCGGGACCCGAACCCACAATTGCAATCTTCTTACCTGTATCTTGTGCAATTTTGATTTTAGACCACCACCTACCTGAATCTCGCTCAGCTACAAAACGTTTTAACGCTCTTATGGTTATCGGCTCATTCAGTTCACCTCTACGACATTCTTCTTCACATGGATGGTCACATACACACCCCAAGATATGCGGAAATGGAACTTTTTCCCTTACGACTTCCAGGGCATCTTGAAACCTGCCTTCAGCTATAAGTCTTACATATCGTGAAACATCTATTTCTGCGGGACAAGTATTTGTGCACGGGAGAAGTACTTTTTCACGATTCTCTTCGTCAAATTTTTCTTTATCAATCAACGCTCCTGAAGGACATACCTCCACACAAGCTAAACAGAATTTACAACCCGAATCTTTCATAGGTAAATCACGACTAGTACTCACAATAGTATTTATTCCACGATTAATAAGCCCAATTACTCCTGTTTTCCTTATTTCTTGACACATTCTCACACAGTGTCCACATAAGATGCATTTATTAAAATCTATGATAAATAAAGGTTCATCCGAAATCACAGGAATATTTCTCGGATGTCGAATGTATTCTGGGAGTATTTCTTTTACTCCTATCCATTCAACAACTTTCTTCAGATGAGAAGATTCATCTAACATTGGATGCTCACTTAAAAGGAGCCAAATAATGTTTTTCCTAAGTTCTTGAATTCTCGGAGTATTGGTATGGACAACCATCCCTTCTTTAACTTCAGTGACACAAGCGGTAGGAAATCCTTTCATACCTTCAATCTCTACAATACATAATCGACATGCACCAAAAGGAGATAAATCTGGATGATAACATAAATTAGGTATATAAACACCAACCTGAAGGGCTGCCTCCAATACTGTTTTCCCTTTTTCTACTTCTATTTCTTTGCAGTCAATATTTAGTTTAATCATTTTATCGCCATAAAATCACATGCATTTATACAGGATTTACACCTTATGCATTTTTCTTTATCGATTTTTGGGTACTCTTTTTTCTTCCAAGAGATAGCATCAACTGGACAGGCTTCATAGCACTTTCCACATTTAACACATTTGTCTTCATTAACATCGAATTTTAAAAGTTCCACACATACATGAGCAGGACAATTTAAATCTCTTATATGAGCTCGATATTCATCCTGAAAATATTTTAGGGTTGTCAATACTGGATTAGGCGCAGTATTCCCTAATCCACAAAGTGCAGTATATTGTATAGTAGTACTCATCTCTTTTAGAAAAGAGATATGATCTTCTTTACCTTTTCCTTCAGTAATTTTCTCAAGAACCTCTAACATCCTTTTTAATCCTATTCTGCAAGGAATACATTTTCCACATGATTCTTCTACAGTGAAACTTAAGAAATATCGTGCTATATCAACCATACATGTTTTTTCATCCATTACAACCATACCGCCAGAACCCATAATTGCGCCTGTTTTCGATATAGATTCATAGTCGATAGGAATATCTAAAAGAGTTTCAGGAAGGCATCCACCTGAAGGGCCGCCTATCTGCACTCCTTTTAATCCAATCTTTTTCTTTACCATACCACCTCCGGGACCGTATATGAGCTCTCGAATCGTGGTTCCCATTGGAACTTCTATCAGACCTGTATTTTTTACCTTACCTGCAAGTGCAAAAACTTTAGTACCTTTACTCTCATCGGTTCCGATAGAGGAGAACCATTCTGCTCCTTTTATAATAATATGTCTAATATTAGCAAAAGTCTCCACGTTATTGATTAGCGTCGGTTTACCCCATAATCCTTCCTGTGCAGGAAATGGAGGACGAGCTCTTGGCATTCCTCTGCGACCTTCAATCGAAGCAAGGAGAGCAGTCTCTTCACCGCATACAAATGCACCAGCACCCTGTTTTATAGTAATATCGAATGAAAATTCACTACCTAGAACATTGTTTCCTAAAAATCCTTTTTCTCTGGCTTGTGAAATCGATATATCTAATCTCTTTATCGCCAATGGATATTCTGCACGGCAATAAATAAATCCTTCGGTCGCACCAATAGCATAACCTGCGATTATCATCCCCTCAATTACAGATTGAGGGTCACCTTCTAATATACTGCGATCCATAAATGCACCAGGGTCACCTTCATCGGCATTGCATACTACATATTTCACGTCACTCTTTGCATTTTTACAGAATTTCCACTTTAATCCTGTACTAAATCCAGCTCCACCTCTACCTCTGAGACCAGATTTCTCTATTTCATCTATTACTTTTTCTGGAACCAATGAAAGAACTTTTTGTAATGCATTGTATCCACCATGAGCTATGTAATCCTCGATATCTTCTGGATCAATCTCCCCACAATTTGAAAGGACTATTCGAATTTGACCAGAAAAGAACTGTTCATAATCTTTACCTGCTCGTAATTCTTCTACTGGCTTTCCTTGAAGGAGATGCTCATCTACAATTTTCGGAACATCTTCAGATTTAATATATTCATACGTGACTCTACCAAGTTCCGGAGTAATAATATCCACCAAAGTATCCCTAAATAATCCTCTATCTCCTACCTTTATGATCCTACATTTGTCCATCAATTTTTTCACCTTCAATTCACTCTCAAAAATCTTTGCTACTTCTTCAGCACCAGCCGAAATACCACTTGTACCCATGCAGATAAGTATTTTAATTTTCATCTATTTGCCTCTTTACGACGATATTCTTTCACCAATGCATCTACTTTTTGAATATCACACATCCCATAAAAATCATTATCGATTACAACAACAGGTGCCATACCACAGCATCCAAGGCAGGCAGCTCTTTCTAAAGAAAACATGCCTTCCTTTGTAGTTTCGCCTTCACTTATTCCTAATTTATTTGATAAATAATCAAGAATATCTTTTCCGCCCATAACATGACAAGCAGTTCCCTGGCAGACTATAATTGTATGTTTACCCCGTGGAGTAAGATAGAACTGAGTATAAAATGTTAATATTCCATAAATTTCCACAGGATAAATTAGTAATTCTTTAGATATCAATTCTATAGATTCTTTAGGAACATATCCATAAATAGCTTGAATCTCTTGCAATAACGGAATTAATATCCCTTTTTTCTTACGATATTGCTGAATTATTTTTCTTGTATCGGAAAGATTAACTTTCATTTATAAACCACGCTATTTAGATATTATTAGTTTACTTGCATTTCCCATCGGACTTATTAAAGCTTTGTCGACTTATTCCATAATTAATCTCTATTTCAAAACTCTCATCCAATGAATTTCGAATTTTAACAAGCCTTTCTGAGTAACATGAGTATATATTTTTTGTAGTTCTACAATTTTTATCCCCCAATATATCCTGAATAAATTGAAGGTCAAATCTTTTTTCAAGCATGTGAGTTACAAAACCTTGTCGAGGTGAATGGACTGAATAGGTTTTCCATGTCGAAGCGCTATAGCGACCCAACTTGGGTTGCTTTTCTGTCTAGCCTTTGAGTCTACCCACGGATGGTAGCGTCTTTGAGTTCGTTTCCTATTTAAAATATATTTAATAAAAGTCGTATAATCAGCTATAAAAAAACACTTTCGACCTACTTTCCCGGGCAATCACCCATGAAGTATTTGCTCACTATATTTTCACTTATACATGCAATATGGAATCCCGTGCACATAGCTCAAAGTTCCTGCCTACCATTACTGGTTTTTTATTGAAAAAAACTTTATTCCATATTAATTGTAGAATAGAATTAGAATGTGAATGCAATACATCAGGAAGTATAAATGGCAGCACCCGAAGAAATCGTGAAGCTTATCGAAAGATTTGGGATGTTCTATGACCAACTGCATTCTCCTGATTATAACGAGACTGAATTAAGAAATGAATATGTAAATCCGTTTTTTGAGATACTTGGTTGGGATGTTATCAATAAACAAGGTTACTCTCAGGCATATCGAGAAGTAATACATGAAGCAAAATTAAAAAGAGATGATTCAACAAAACACCCAGACTATGCTTTCCGTATCGGTCGTGAAACAAAATTTTTCGTAGAGACAAAGAAACCCGCAGTCAATATTACCAGCAATACAAATCCCGCTTTGCAGCTTAGGAGTTACATATGGACGAGTAAATTACCTCTCGGTATTCTCACAGATTTTGAAGAATTCGCAGTATATGATGGGAGGTTTAAGCCAAACAAATCTGATAAAGCATCTACTGCAAGAATACTTTACATCAAATATAATGAATATCCCGAAAAATGGGATAAAATCGAATCTATATTTGCTAAGGAATCAATACTAAAAGGCTCTTTTGATGAATATGCCGAGAAAATAAAAACCAAAAAAGGAACAACTGAAGTTGACGATGAGTTTTTGAAGGAGATTAGTCGTTGGCGTGAAATACTTGCTCGAAATATAGCGTTGAGGAATAAAAAGCTCTCAACTCGAGAATTGAATTGGGTGGTTCAGAAGACTATCGATAGGATAATATTCCTTCGTATTGCAGAGGATAGAGAGATTGAAGAAGAATTTCAGCTTCAGAAAATCGCTGAAGGAAAGAATGTTTATCAAAGACTTAGAAGAATATTTCTATCTGCCGATGACAAATATAATTCAGGGCTATTTCATTTTAGAAAAGAACCCGATAGAGAAGGGATGCATGATGAATTGAGTCTGAATTTATCCATCGATGATAATATATTAAAAAATATCACAAAAAACCTATATTATCCCGATTCACCATACGCCTTTGCTGTTATGCCTGCGGATATTCTGGGGCAGGTATATGAACAGTTTCTTGGTAAAGTTATTCGTCTTACCCCATCGCATCAGGCAAAGGTTGAAGACAAACCTGAAGTTAAGAAAGCTGGCGGTGTTTATTATACACCCACATACATTGTCGATTATATCGTTAGGAACACTTTAGGTAAAATTCTCAAGGATAAAAACCCCGATGAAGTATCCAAGATAAAGATATTAGACCCAGCATGTGGTTCTGGTTCGTTTCTTATCGTTGCATATCAACTACTTTTAGATTGGCATCTGGAATGGTATTCAAATAATAATCCGGAGAAATTGGCGAAAGGGAAAAACCCACGTATTTACCTATCTAGTTCGGGTGATTGGATGCTCGCAACTGTAGAAAAGAAAAGAATACTACTTAATAACATTCACGGCGTAGATATAGACCCGCAGGCTGTCGAGGTAACAAAACTCTCTCTGCTTCTGAAAGTTCTCGAAGATGAAAACAAGGAATCCATTGGCAAACAACTCTCATTTTTTCATAGGCGTGCTCTTCCGGACTTAGCGAATAATATTAAGTGTGGCAATTCGCTTATTGGTTCAGATTTCTATTCATATAATTCAACAAGTGGTAGCTACACCTTATTTACAGAAGAGGAGCAATATCGCATCAATGCATTCGATTGGGACAAAGAATTTCCACAAGTATTTATAAGAAAACAACTTCGAGCATATCATGTAATATGGGTAACACACAATTCCCGTGTGTCGGAGAAAATGATAAGAGTTAAAGCAATACATGGTAAACCTGTGATAATGGATGAGGAAATCCAAACAATTGTAACGGATGCGGTTTTCGAGAAGGCAAATGAGATGAATGTCCCAATAATGGCATATAACATTCTGCCTGATCATGTGCACATTGTACTTGCATGTGATGAAGACCAGCTTTCGAGTATTGTTCAGGGAATGAAAGGATATAGTTCATACATTTTTGGCAGACGACTAAAGTCGTCTGTTCAAGGAGAAGGCAGTCAACAGACTCTTTGGGCAAAAGGATACAACAAATCATTCCTCGAATCCAGACAAAAATTTCAGAATTCACTGGAGTATGTTGCAACCAATCATTTGAAGCACAATGAACCATTGAACCCACGACTTCAGTCGTGGGCAGATAAGAATCCGAAGAAAGCTACGGAATCATGGCTAGTTACCGAAGGTGAAAACCGACGACTGAAGTCATCGGCTCAAAAGTCGTCTGTTCAAATAGTATCTTCACAAGAAGCATTCTCAGATAAATATACTCGCGCGGGTGGCTTCGATGTCGTAATTGGTAATCCACCGTATGTTCGCATTCAAACGATGAAAGAATGGGCACCGAAAGAAGTAGAATTCTACAAGGAAAAATACATTTCAGGTAGCAAAGGGAATTATGATATATATGTTGTCTTTGTAGAGCGTGCTTTGCAGCTATTGAATGAAAAAGGACGAATGGGATTTATTCTACCGCACAAGTTTTTTCAAGCAAAATATGGCAAGGGTTTGAGGAAAATCATAACAGATGGAAAGAATTTGTCTCATATAGTCCATTTCGGCGATAAACAGGTCTTCTCCAATGCCACCACATACACATGCTTGTTGTTTCTTGATAAGCAGAGGAAAGAAAAATTCAGTTATGTGAAAGTCCATGATATAGGAGAATGGCAGAGAATAGGCAGACAGCTAAAGCAGTCTGTTGACAATGAGGGGGCTGGTGTCCCTGTCAACAGTGGACTTCAGTCCACTGCCATAGAAAAGGGTATTGTCGACTCTTCGACGCTTACCGAGAAAGAATGGAATATTGTTATAGGTCCCGAGAGAAAGGTATTCGAAAAACTCACCGCTATGCCGGTGAAATTGGGGGATGTAGCAAAGATATTTGTAGGGTTGCAGACAAGTATTGATTCGGTTTTCATCTTGGAAACGCGTGGTGAAACACAAGATAACTACATCGCGTTTTCAAAAGCATTAGATAGAGAAATAGAGTTGGAAAAAAGTGTCTGCAAAATTTTACTTAAGGGTAATGACATCCATAGATATAACGAACCAATCGCAACGAATATTTTGATTTTCCCATATAATATCGAGAATGATAATGTATTTCCGATGGATGAAAATGAACTTGCAGAAAAATACAACAGAGTATATGAATATTTGAAAGCGAACAAAAAGAAACTTTTAGAGCGTGACCGTGGTAAATTGCGAGTTAAATGGTTTTTATTTGGTCGATCTCAAAATATTGACCAATTCTATTCTTCAAAAATAATGACAGGTGTTTTAGCAAGAGAAGCTTCATTCACTTATGACAATGATGGTTTATTTTATTTTGTGGGTGGAGGAAATGCTGGTGGTTATGGTATTAAGCTGAAAAAGGATACTAAACGTGATTATCTCTATTTATTAGGATTGCTAAATAGCCTATTGATCGACAGTTATTTGCGGCAAATTAGCACTCGCTTTCGAGGTGGTTATTATTCTTATGCGAGGAGATTCATCGAACAGCTTCCCATCCGCACAATCGACTTCTCCAATCCCAATGATGTAGCAAAGCACGATAGAATGGTCTCACTTGTGGATCAGATGCTCGATGCGCAGAAGAAAATTGCCGGAGCTAAGACTGAGCATGAGAAGAAAATGTTAGTAAGAATGAGAGATACAATCGATACGCAAATCGATGAATTAGTATATGAACTATATGAACTGACCGATGAGGAGATAAAGATAGTGGAAGGTAGTGTGAAATAAAGAAACGTCCTCCAAAGCTTTGGAAGACGTCGGGCTAACGAATCTCTCGTTAGGGCTGTTATAAATATAAAATATTCAAGTGGTGAAATATGTCAAGGCAAAAATATAAAAACTCTCGACATACTTACCCGGGCAGTAACTGTATTGTTTCTGTATACCCACTTGCCAGGAAATAAGAAGTTATATCTACTCATTTTCTCTTTCCCACACTC
>CAZLTJ010000063.1:0-13148 GCA_964562425.1 uncultured bacterium | reverse complement strand
GAAAGTGTTTTGGTGTCACTTTTAGATTACACATTCAGCGATGGTGATTCTGTATCGGTCATTTTAGACTCGTTATACGATACCAGAGGATGTAAATCGATTATATCACCATAGAACTTTAGAATTTTTATAATCTTGCAAATTATCTTCCCACTCTATATTTTATGCAAAAAATATACCGGAGGGTAGCATGCTTCAGGAGAATAAAACATCCGAAACAATTGTTCTTGGAGATAAAGGCGTTTCTTTGAGAGATGTTTATGATGTAGCAACGGGTGCAAAGGTAAAATTGTCAACGAGTGCATTAAAGAAAATGACAGATTCTCACAATCTTCTTATGAAACTAATGGAATCCGGAGATACAGTTTACGGTCTTTCAACAGGTGTTGGCGATCTCGCAAAGGAAAAAATATCTGCAGAACTTTCCAGCAGTATTCAAAAAAACATTATTTACAGTCATAGCACAGGCATAGGTTCAAGATATCCCGTTGAGATTGTCCGAGCCGCAATGTTTACACGTGCTGCAACATTAGCAATGGGTTATTCGGGGGTAAGACCTAAACTTGTCAACTTCATTTTAGATCTGCTGAATAAACAAATTACTCCATGTGTACCTTGTTACGGTTCTGTAGGTGCAAGTGGTGATTTAATTCCATTAGCTCACATAGCTCTTACAATTATAGGTGATGGAAATGTTTTGTATCATGACAGAATCCTTCCAGCAATCGTTGTATTGAAATCCGAGCTTTTGGAGCCTATAGTTCTCCAAGGTCGAGAGGGTTTAGCACTGATAAACGGACCACAATTCCTATCGGCAATAGGAACTATTGCTACAATAAAATTGGAAAATTTAATCAGTGCTTCAGTTACCACAACAGCAATGACTATAGAAATAACAGGTTCTTCAATTGAACCGTTCGATAAGCAATTAAACAGTCTCAAAGCTTTCCCAGGACAGAATAAAGTAGCTGAGGCAATTAGAGAAATCCTAGAGCACTCCAAACTTGTCAACCAAAAAAGAAACGTAAGAATACAAGATGGTTATTCAATTAGATGCGCACCTCAGATTTACGGTGCATTGTGGGATCTCGTTCAAGATTTACGTCGTACTGTTGAGCAAGAACTTTGCTCAGTCTCAGATAACCCAATAATTTCCATAGATTCAAATAGAGCAATCAGTGGTGGCAATTTCCACGGTGAACAGTTGGCATTATGGCTCGATTTTGCAGCTCTTGCTTGCGCCGAGGTTACTAATCTTTCGGAAAGACACTTGAATAGAATGCTCAATCCTGCACTTTCTGGGCTACCGGCATATCTTGCAGAAGATCCTGGTCCGGAAAGCGGTCTTATGTTACTTCAATATCTAGCTGCGGATTTTGCATCGGAAAACAAAGTTCTAGCTCATCCCTCATCAGTTGACAATGCATCTCTTTCCTCGGATCAGGAGGATCATGTGAGCTTTGGTGCTACAGCTGGCAGAAAACTACTTGCTGCAATTGAAAATGCTGAAAATGCTCTATCCGCTGAAATTCTTGCTGCATCTAAAGGATATGTGTTTTTAAATATCGAAGGAGCATCCAAGGCTGGAAAATTTGTTACCGATAAACTTAAGCGAACTCTTGAACGAATTGCGCATGACGGTTTTCCATTGTATAATGCAGTTGAAGATGCTAAAAATTTAATTAAACCTTTGGCAGAGATGTCGAAATTATCATGAAACGCAAGCAGATTATCGCTGAACTCGAGCGTTTAACAGAAATACTAGGTATTGTCATACGGAACGAGCGAATGGGAGCAATTACAGGTGGCTTATGCAGAGTTAAAGACTCTTTCTATCTTTTCATAAATAAAGCTCTTTCCCCACAATCTAGACTTGAGTTTCTTACTGGTGAAATAAAAAAATTGGAGTGGGATAGTCATTATGTTCGACCCGAGGTTAGAAAAATTTTAGAATCGTAAGAGAATTTAACTAATTTCGATTAAACTTTCATCAAATTTCAACTTGACACAAAATATCAAACTAAATAAGCTTAGTGTATTCTGGAGAGGTGGCCGAGCGGCTTAAGGCAACCGCCTGCTAAGCGGTTGAGCCCCTAAAAGGGCTCCGAGGGTTCAAATCCCTCCCTCTCCGCCAGTTAGAAAATAGGGCGCTTTACTTGTGCACCAGTCAGCCAATTTGTATTCAAATCGGAATTTTTTACCTTTATCCCGCAAAACGGGAAGCCAAAAACGAGATTTTTCTCATTTAAATCATTGTGGATTTTAGTTCTCGTTCGGTTCGTGCTAATTGATTTTGCATAATTGCTTGAAAAAAAATAAAATGTAGGTAGTTATTATATGATTAAATGTTAGCATTTTTCGAATAATATACAATTTTAAAATAAAAATACGAAACACTTCTTATAAAAAATGAGTTCGGCAATTTACTACTCAGAAGTGAGAAAGATATGGCAAAATCTTGCAGATCATGGTGGCGGAATTGCGCTCTGGAAGCTGATTCGGAAATCTTAGACATCGATAGGATGGAGAACGATATTGCTCCCATCGCTCCGAACGTGTCGAGGATTCGAAAGCTCATCTCGAGTCTCGAATTGTGCCATCACAAGGCAGATCGATGGGTCTTCAACATCATAGAGGCAATCGGTCGAGGTGAGACGGAAAAAGGGCTTGGCACCCGTTTGCCTGACCAGTACAATCCTGTCGAAGAAATATGGCAAAATTCCTGCGCCTCCCTCTCAGCATGGTGTGCAGGATGTCCGAATACATCGGTCGATTTGTCCATTGATACAATTCCGGCTTCCCGAATGCTTGCATGCCTTGGGGAGCGATCGTCATTGAAAGAGTGGCAGGTCCAAAGGGTGATTGAGAAAATCCGCAGTTCAATCCATTGGCCACAGTCGCGGAACGACCCAACTGCACAGTACGTTTGTATTCTCCTTAGCGGAGGCGAATATGAATCCGTTTACCGCAACAGGTGCCCCGAACATTACAAAGAACATGAAATTTTCTGGCTTGCAACGGTTCGGTCGATCATTCATGACACCGAAAATGGGAATGAAACCGAGCTCTCGTTAGGCATTGCGATAGACATGCTTCAGCCATGCCACTGGATGTTTGTGCAGAATCTTCAGATTGTTCTTGAAGCAATTAGTGGAAAGCTCAATCCACAGAAACCGTTTGCGGCATGTGGCAGGAACATAACTCTTTTACCCATTCGTGGTAGGATGGAAATTGTATCTAATACTCTAAGAGTCTTCTGTGGTGATTCAGAATCAAACAAGGAGTTGGATACACAAATGCTAGAGCTACTTGGAAAACAGACAGAAATAAAGAGATGGCTTGCTGCATCCTTGGATAAGACAATAAGACTTCAACTGAACCCGTCGGTCGAACTACGGGCGATGTCTACCTTGAGCGGACCGGCTTGGATAAAGCAGTAAGGCTGATTTTATGTGTAAGAGAAATAAAATTGTTGAAAAAAGTATATAAAAGTTGCAAATTCTTAGCTATTATGAAAATTCTTCAAATTATAGTTTTCCTCATCATTAAACTCCTTCTCTTACCTCTATCTATAATCGGCTATATTGTTTTTGTTTTTAAAATTATGGTTTATGGTAAGAAACGTGATATACCAGTAACATCCACGAACCCTTTATTTGCACATTGGATTTTACATAAATTTAGATTACGCAAGGATGAAGATGGAGCTAAAATAATCTCTTCCTTACCCTTTATATCTGGAGCTGGATTCTGGTTGATGATGGAGCCTTCTATTATTGCTAATCGAATCTGCGGATATATACCAAGTCTTGCCAAAATACATGAACCTGAAAAAGCATCAATTGCGAGTTTCGATAACTGCAAAACTGAGTTCTTTGATAAGATTATGGAAAAAAATATTAATCGTATCGACTATTTGTATTGATGGGTAAGATATCCAAAAAAACTTTTGGAGGTAGTCGAAGCTGTTAAAAAGTAATTTTACAAACGCTAGCGTATTCGTGCTTATAGTGTTTATGGACATTAAATTATGATACCAGTAATTGACTTAGAACAAAAAATTGAAGAAATTGGTGGAAAGCCTTATTCTCCAGTTGAGGTTGCAAGAGTAAATGATAAAGTTGTTAGAATGGCTTTAGTGGATGGTGAGTTTCATTGGCACAAACATGCAGGTGAAGATGAATTATTCTATGTTTACAAGGGAGAAATTGAGATTCAATACAAAGATAGAGATAATGTAAGATTAAAGAAAGGACAAATGCATGTTGTTCCAAAAGGTATAGAACATTGTCCAAAAAGTATCGAACCATCCTATGTTTTATTATTTGAACCGTATCAAGTAAATACTCATGGTGATTAGGTGCCCCTGCACCTTACTATACCTACTCTTCGCTTCGGCATTTTTTCATGCATAATCCCCAAATTTTGCTTATAGCAAAACTCTATTAATTGCAATGTTGGGCTAGTTAGATAAGAATTTGCCGCCAAACTCGGAGAAGCAGAGTAAAGTTCCGCAAAGCGAGATTAGAAAAACTTAAAATCTTCTGAAATGGCAGGCCAGCAGGTGACGCTTAGTGCAGAGATTTCTGCTGTCGACTTTAAAATCTGTACAAATTTTTTTGAATGCACACCGAGAAAATTGACTTGACTTTTATCTACATACTATTTATTAAGGCTGCACAGATAATGCAGTTTTTTAATTGAGAAATTAGGAGAGAATAATTTTGAGAGGATAAAATGAAAGCAAAGATTCATCCAAAATATTACGTAACCAAAGTAACCTGTGCGTGTGGAAATAGCTGGTTTGTTGGTTCTACTGTTCCTGAGATTAAAGTTGACATATGCTCTGCATGCCATCCATTCTTCACAGGCAAGCAAAAGATGCTTGACACTGCTGGAAGAGTTGAGAAATTCAAAAGGAAATACGGTATTAAGGAATCTATCCGAGAAGCTATTAAAGATGAAAAGAAGTGATTCTTATAGATATTCTAAATTGAAAGTTGGCAAGCAAATATCGAATTGACATTAGCATCTTCTCTGTGAAATCACCGAGCAAATAGTATTAAAGTCAGCGTATAGCAGTCCAAAGCAGTCTTTTGTGATTATTACTAAACTACTAAACAACTTTAAGTGATTTTATGTTACCTAAAGATTTTAGTGATATATATAAAAAGCTCAGCAATCAAAACCCACCAGATCGGTTTTTCTTTTGCGGTGATTCAACATATATGAAAGAAATTATTATCAGAGGTCTCAAGAAATCTGTAGGAGATTTTAGGGACTTCAACCTCGATGTGTTTTGGATGAACGATAAACCTGATTTCAAAGCAATTCTCGATTCAATTCTTCAATATCCAATGCTGGGAACCACTCGATTAGTAATCCTTAGAAATTTTAATCCGGAAGGATCGATAGAAAAGAAATTTATACAGACATTCGATGAAATCCGATGGTCAGAGTCCACAATTATGGTTGTTGAATCTGCAAAGAAACCCGACTCTCGAAGCAAAATCGGTAATGCAATAAAACAGATTTTTAATATTTATGATTTTTCCATTCCAAACGACCGCGAAATGGTTCAATGGGTTAATTATTTTGCAAAACGGATAAAGAAAAAAATTCCACCAAAAGCAGCTCAAGAGCTAATCAAACAAGCTGGTGTCACGCTTATGACCCTTAGAGTGGAAATCATTAAACTCTCGATTTTTGCTGAGAATGACATTATTTCATTTGAAGATGTCCAAGAAGTTGTAGCTCATAGCCGTTCAGCACACATATTTCAATTTTCAAATTCCTTTCTAGCTTTTAATTTTCCCGACGCATGCAAACTTGCGATGGAGCTATTGGATTATGGAGAAAGCTACTCGACAATTCTCGCTTTTATGCGTATCAATCTGAGCGATCTATTATGGGCAAAAATTAGTCCTGAAAAACTAACAAAGAAATTAGGGAAACGATCTTTTCTTGCAAAAAAATTTATCGAATTCTCCAATCGAACAACAACTGAAAAATTGCTTCGAGCAATTAAATCATTACATGAAGCTGACATAATGGTCAAATCCGGATTATCCGACGAAAAAACCGTTACAGCATGGGTTCTGGGAAATGTTCAGATGATTTTACAGTAAATTACATCACCCTTTTGTATAAAATTATACCTTTACACTTTCCTTTTTTCAAAATGTAAAAAGCAATTTTGGATAACCTATTCATTTGGAAATTTTGTATCTAAAGGCAGATTTGTCAATTTCTCACGCACTCTAAACTCTCTTTTGGCTTTTTTTCTATCAGGTTCATTGCGAGGACGGTTATATCAATTCCAATCCATGTTTCTAGCAAGCTTTTCGGCGGTGACAACTGCGGTTCTGCATCGACTTCAGAGAATGCACAGTTTTGGGGTAAAGAGAGAGATTAGAATAGAGATGGTGCTCTTTTTTGCTCCTGGATTTCTGATTTCGTCTTTTTAGGTATTCTATTTTTTTCGGAATGCTCAAGCTGGTCTTTGGGAAAGAACTTCACCATCTCTTCCCAATCTTTGTCTCTTATTGTTACTACATTGTCGAGGAACTTGCTAACGAAGTAATCTCCGATTTTGGTGGGGTGTTGTAGAGAAAATTTTTCCAATGCTATTTCTACATATTTAGGGTCAATATCGATTCCGATGAAATGACGACCGAGTCGCTTTGCTGCAACTGCTGTCGTTCCCGTTCCAATGAAGGGATCGAATACAGTGTCACCTTCGTCTGTGCTCATAAGAATCAGTCTTTCCAACAATGGAACGGGCAATTGGCAAGGATGCGCATCCCGTCTTTTCTTGTGCCGGATTCTATGAATATCCGTCCAAACGTCTGAACATAAGGGACCAAAGGGATGCATCAGGTATTTTTTTCCACCATAATCCTTTTGCACGATTTTACAGCTACGGCATCTATTGTGAGGGTATCTTATGTCATTGAATTTGAATCCTCGAGCAGATTTCACATAGAAGAGAATACCATAATGTGTTGGTAGAAGAGTTTTGCCAAGAGGAGCGCCAAAAGCATCCCATGAAATCCAATGACGGAAATATGCAATGTTGTTCAGGAAAGAAGCAAAATATGTAAGCCATTTAGGAATATTATGTACGAAAATCGAACCGGTCGGCTTTGTTACGCGAACCATTTCGGAAATCCAACGCTTGCACCAGTTGAGATAATCAGCGAATTCTCTTGTGTCTTTGTAGTTGTTGTATTTCTTCCGCAAATTGAATGGAGGATCGGCAAAAGTCATATCGAAACAGTCATCAGGAATCTGTGACATTAGTTCAATAGCGTCGCCAAGAATTATCGAATCTATTTTCTCTTGAATGTTCATTTCTTTAGCCTTGATTTGACCAGCTTGATAAATCGGTAAATCTCTTTCTCGTGGAATGTGAAAACATCATCAAAAGCGCGAACCATCATGTCCAAATCTTTTTTCCTTACGTACCATCCAATGCCGTCAACAAAACCAAGAAAAGGTGTTCTTGGAAAATATTGTTTCAGTAGACCTCTCATGCCAATCTCTGCTTTGGATTTATCTCCCTGACCAGATGAAGTCGTAATCGCATAGGAACTTTCAACAAGAATCTTTGGTGCATCCTTGTCCGGTATGATTATGTCAATTGTGCGTTTCCGCTCAGTTTCAAGAGATGCAAAGATAGGCAAATCGCCGCTCTCGAAAGGAATATCTTCTGCTTTCAGAATTTGCTTCAGGTATTCATCTGGATTATTATCTCTCTTCCCGCTATATGAGCCCTTCTGCTTGTATCTTATAATAGTATCAATCATTCCCTCAAATGAAAAACCGAGCTTTCTAATGCTTAGCTTCTTCAATTCAAATGTTGGCAATACCCGTGCAAGAACCGGCAAACTTCCACCTTCAAAGAACAGATTCACAATTCCCTTTGCAAAGGAAGTATTTTCATTCAGCAACTTGGATATTTTGGAATCGCTCCATTCGTTAAGTTCTCCCTCTTCTTTTTCACACCATTTATCTTTCAGAACTGTTTGCGAAAGCTCTTTATCATCAATGACTCGAATGAAGGTTATAAGTCGCTTAAGATATTCATTGGAAATGCCAGTAAGTGTCAGCAATGCCCACAAGCCTTGCTTCTTTTCTTGCAGAAATCGAACAAAAATCTTCTTCTTTAGCCCTTGCTCTTTCACCTGATTGTGAAGATACAACAAGGTTTCCCTCATGGAATGCAAATCACTCTCGAATCTGCTTTCAAATTCAGGATTATTGAAATAGAAGGTGTTTTTTTCAATGATTTTACGGTATTTTGCTTTGTCACTTGCCATTTATTTCCCCTTCAGGTTGTCGCTGTTATAGAGGGTGTTTATTTAGACCCGCCTATTCGGGTGAAAGAAAGTATATTTTTCTCAAAATTGTTATTATAGTGATATAATAATCCCTGAAACTAATAATATAATTGTTGAAGAATTCATATTGTGTCCTTTTCATTAAATTCTGCTTCTTTAAGTATTTCTAACCATGTTTTATTTGTTCCTGGTATTGATTTATTCAATAACTTTTTCATTTTCTTTTTTCTTCTCATTCCTTTAATACGAAAAGGTATATGAAACATTTTAAGTGAATAGATAAGTTCGATATGTAGATTATTTTTCAATCCTATAATACTATTAATAAACTTACTTCTTGATTCATCATCCATCACTTTCACTTTTATTTCATATTCTAAAGGATAAAACTCAATCAATCCATGTCCAAGATGATGAAGAGAATAACTAATTGCATCATATGCTCTGTGATCAACATAAAGACAGTTACTTTCTAAATTATTTTCAATTTTACGAATTGTATTAATTATTACATCAAAATTTTCCCTCTTTGCATCCATAATAAAAAATTTAAGTGCATTACAAAATTCATTGTAAAAATTTTGATACAAATCAAGTCTTTTCAAATATAGATCTCGTATATATAAACTAGGTTCTTTTAACCTCGTAATTATATATCCAATCAAATAACCGACTAATAGAAGTAAGAATGTTGAAAAAGTACTCTCCATATTTTATCCTATTCCTCAACTCATTTATTTTCTTTTTCTTCTCTTCTATTTATAAATAATCTTTCTACTACATTTGCGCAATGCGAAATAAATATGTCTGAACCGCGGATTACACAGATTAGAGGATTAACTGGGATTTCAATCCCCTGACCTTTTGCTATGTACAAGGTCTGTCCCCCTTATTAAGAGGGACAAATTCATGCAGGATGTATAATTTTAATATTAATATCGCTCAAGTCGCAAAAAAAAGACGGGCATCACGTGCCCGTTATCAACTCTTAATATTAGCAATTCTTATTTACCGAAGTTAACACCAAGAGATACTCTTCCGAATATCGATCCCTTCTCACCGCTGAATATATAACCACCCTTGTGAAGCAAATTGTCCCCAACAGTTCCATCAATTATCAGAATTCCATCAAACAAAACCACACCTGCGCCAAGCGTTAGCATATCGGGCTGCAGGAAGCAAGATGTTACGTCTTGAGTTGTGGTTATTTCGCCATTAGTGGTTTCCTTCTGAGTTTGTGTGCCATATAATCTATTAACACCCACTCGCACAACCAACCAATCCGTTGCAGGAAACTCAGATGCAAGAACCAGATGTGGAAGAGTTAATGCTGTAAGCGTATATTCCTCGGAATCTTCTACTTTTTTACCATCGCGATAGTTAATCTCCACAGCTGGAAGAATCCAACCACCTAATGCATTAACTTTTAGCCCAGCACCAACTGTGAGAGTCATCAAAGAAGCATTAAATGTTTCGATGTCATTAATCATATCTATGTAAGAAAATGTACTGAAACCAACTCTCGGAATTAGTGTCGCTTCTCCCATAGGTAGATAAGCCTGAGCACCCAAGCTTATCGATATTCCTCCATCACTTTCTTGGACAAATGTAGCAGTTTCGAGCTTATAGGAATTCATCCCAATTCTAACATTACCCTCAAAAAGCATTTCATCATCCTTTACACAAGAAGCACCAATTTTAATGCCTAATGCGGAGGTTTTCTTTAGTTCTTCGTTACTATCTGTTTCCCTTTTCCAATATTTACGAGCCATATGAACACCTACCCCAAGAGCGATATCACCCATATCTGTTGCCAAAATTAAATCAATTTCGTTATTAGGTGGAGTTAAACCTGCAGGTGGCACAGGATTGGGTATATAATAATGAGATTCACCATCATCTCCCATACCCATAAGATAGAATTCATCTTCCTTTCTCAAAACACCTGCACCGAAAAAAACACTGCCAGTAATATTGAAAAATGCATAACCACTCTGACCAGTTGGGAGTGCATCAGGTCTATACATGCCGAGTTCAAGCACAGCACTGTTAGAAAAGAATTTAATTAGAGATGGATTTTGGAAAACTCTGACTTCATCGATAATATACGGTGAAGCACCCATTAATGCACCTGTTCTAGCATCTGTAGCAAAAACCGGGCAAATTATAATAGATAAAACAAGCAACGACAAAAGCCACAATCTCATAATGCCCTCCTTTGAAATGTGTTCTTACTGCAAACAGCCTTTAAGTAACTGCGGAATTTCTGATGGTATCCTTGCCACTTGTATACCACACTCTTTAAACTTAGCAATTTTCTCTGCTGCAGTGCCCTCAGACCCGGAAATTATTGCACCAGCGTGACCCATTCTTTTCCCTGGAGGTGCTGTTTGTCCAGCGATAAATGCAACAACTGGAATATCCATGTTATCTATAATATAATCGGCTGCATCTTGCTCATCCGTACTACCTATTTCTCCAATTATAACAACTGCTTTTGTTTCGGGATCTCTTTGGAACAAGCTTAATGCGTCTATGAAACTAGTGCCGATAATGAAGTCCCCACCTATTCCAAGGCAAGTAGTTTGCCCAAACCCAGAAAGGGTCATGTTGTATACTATTTCATAAGTTAATGTTCCGGAACGAGATATCAAACCCACATTACCTTCTTTGAATATATGAGCTGGAAGTATTCCAACCTTACATTTACCGGGTGAAATTATTCCCGGACAATTCGGTCCTAACAGTCTCGAGCCAATTTTCTTCAGAAAATCATATATTTTTGCACCATCGAGAGCCGGTATACCCTCTGTAATTGTTACAATAAGCTCAATTCCTGCTTCGGCAGCCTCAAATATTGCATCGACAGCGAATTTTGGTGGCACAAATACTATAGAAGTATTAGCATCCGTTTCTTTAACGGCATCCAACACAGTGTTGAATACTGGCACTCCATGAATATCTATTCCACCTTTTCCAGGTGTGACACCAGCTACAACTTTTGTCCCATAATCTAACATCGTTCGGGTGTGAAAAGAACCATCTCTACCGGTTATTCCCTGAATTAAAACTTTAGTATTCTCGTCCACAAGTATTGACATTTCTCCTCCAGAATTTTGAATCACAGGTAATTTTTAATTTACTCGAAATTAAGACAATAAAAATCTAAATATTAACAATCAAAAACTTGAATTTATTTGACCTTAATAAGTCACACGGTCATACAGAATTATATTCCCTTTCGTGCCAAAATAATCAAAACGAAATATTTACCCACCAAACTCGGTAGTACTTGAGAAATTGAAATTGTCTATAATTATACCTGAGACAATAGCACCACCAAAGAAAAAACCGGTAACAGTTTTTTGTTCAGAGGCTATGTCGACAACATTATTCAATGCTTCTTCAACGCTTTCTGTAAAACGCATGTTCTTAACTGGACGTGTAATCTCACCATTTTCAATCATGAATAAGCCATCCCTTGTCATTCCTGTAAGAGTTAGTTTTGTGAGCTCAGAAACATTTGTATAATGAAAATGAACTACAAAAAGACCATTCTTGACAGATTTAATAATCTCTTTAAAAGGTTTATCACCACTGGCAACAATTAAATTCAATGGTATAGCACCCCAATGATTAGGTTGCTGAAGACCATGACCAGTTGGATCCGCATTCATCTTTAAAGCAGTCCAACGATCGTAAACAAGATTTTTTAAAACACCGTTTTCCACGAGTGTAACTTTCTTGCGAGGATAAGCTTCAAAATCGAAGGGCAAACCAGACCATCTATCATCGAATGCATCGTCAATCATAGTTAACTTTTCACTGAAAACCTTCTTTCCCAACTTCCCCTTAAGAAAACTTTCTCCCTCCAAATGTTTTCGAGCATTAAATCCAATCCAATTCAAGAACATAAGCAAATCACCAAAGGCTGCAGGAGTCAAAACAACAGTATATCTTCCTGGTTTAATATCCTGTGGATTTTGGCTTCTTTGTGCAAGATCCACAGCCTCAGCGATCTCGGCATCGATGTCGACATCAGAAAAACGCCAACTAGTTCCCTCAGCCCATCCTGATCCGCTTTTTCCCTCTATCGTTGCACTAAAGACAAAGTTAGAATTAGCAGCAAAAGCTCTGACACCTTTTGTGTTAGCGATTCCCAATGCAGTCCATCCATTCTCAACGATACCTGCAGCATTGAAATCGTGAGCTTTGGATTCATCAACAATTTTGCAAACTATATCTGCTCTTTTCTCGGGTTCCAAATTAGCTGTATATTCACAATACTTATCTATTTCTTTATATTCCTGAATTCCAAGAATAGGCATCAAATCTTCATTTTCTGGTGTATTTTCGACGATCACTTTTGCAGATTCAACTGCTCGGGTTAACATCTCATCTGACGCTGAAGTAGAGACAGAAACAGTACCTGTCTTTTTCCCCCTGATAAGTCGGATATCGACATCGCCTTTTTGAGTTGCAAGATTTTGATGTATGGTATTGTTAGCATATCTGGTGAGAGAATTTTCGAATGAATAATAGATTAATTCAGCCTCATATTTGCCACAAAGCTCAAAAACTTTTTGACTAATTGTCTCGAATATTTCTTTTTCCTGTTGCAGAGACATTTGACCCCCTTAATTTTACAATCACGTAATAATATTAAATTATTATCGAATTTTAGCGAGTAAAAATTAATATTAATAGAATAATTTTTTCACTAGATTTTTTCGACTTTGAATTCATGTAATGAATATGAAAAATTTATCAACAAGACTAAAGCAATTTATCTCTTATCCTTTTGCT
>CAZLTJ010000062.1:0-13189 GCA_964562425.1 uncultured bacterium | reverse complement strand
GTTCCCAACGCTTGGATCGACTCGGTTAAATGCAATTGCAGACTGCATTATGCTCACACATCTCACGGTAGTCAACTAACGCATGGATTGGAAGCTATCGAAAGTGCCAATTCGTTTTACAAATACTCGAGAGCATCCTCACGGCTTCCCACCGATGCAAACAGTTTCAACATTTTCGACGGTCAGGAGGGTGTAACGTATATTACACCGGAACTTTATTGGAAAACTCACGATGGCATGAACAAAACCCGAGATGTTCTAAATAACAATCCTACAATTAATTACTCCATGTGGTCGTGGTGTTGCCAGCAAGATCACAACAGCGAAACCGAAACACAAGCATATCTTGACAGTATAGCCCAATTAGAATCAGAATTCCCTGGAGTCACATTTATCTATATGACCGGTAACGCACAGGCTACGAGTTCCGATGGTTTAAATCGATATCTTAGAAACGAACAGATTCGCCAGTTTTGTCGAGATAACTATAAAGTTCTATTCGATTTTGCAGACATCGATGCATGGTTTGGCACAGAATATCATACTTATAATTTCGATACATTATTAATCCCCAGCGAGCATCCGCACTTCAATGATCCCGGAGGACCGGGACATACTACTCTTGAAAGCTGTGAGAACAAGGGTAAAGCTCTCTGGTGGATGATGGCAAGATTAGCGGGATGGTCTGGCATAGCAGAAATCGAGGAGGGTAAATCATTGCCTGATCAAAACATGCTTAATATATTCCCAAATCCATTCAATAATGCTTGCAGGATTAGCAATCTAAATGGTGTTAACATTGAAATAATTGATCTCAAGGGTAATATTATCGAGGAATTATCCTTAAAAAATTCCATCATCTGGCAACCTAATAAAAATATTAATTCTGGGATTTATTTCATTAGAAGTATAACGAGTAAGGAACCTATTTGTAAACCTGTAGTTTACCTAAAATAGAAAAAAAAAGCGTAACACATTTAAATGCGAGGTTTTTATAGGAAGCTTGCAAAAAGGATTTGTCACTTATTTGACAGAAGGATTAATAGTTATTTCAAAATCTTGCTCAGGTGAAAAGCCTAATTTTCGCAACTTCACAACTGCAATATTATTTTCGTAAAAAACTGTATCTGCAGAATAATTGGATGAAACGGATAGTTTTTCGGAAAATCTAATTTCAATAATACATGAATCAAGCGACTCATCGAAATCATACGCCTTTGTAAGCGGATAAATAAAAAGGTTGCTGGGAATATTTGTCTTATAATTAATAATCACAGCACAAGGATCCTGTGGTATATCGAATGAAAACTCATGGTGTTCCTCGATCCATTCCCAGTTTATTGTATCACCTTTGAGAGTTGTAATATTAATATCATATGGCTTCCCCAAACTATCCCTTGTGGAAAAATGGAAATTCAAACTTACAGTTTCACCTACGGTATCGCAATCTTTGAAATGATATTCTCCATAGGTATGTACGTATTCAGGATTTACCTCAAAACGAAGAGATTCCCAAGAAAAACCCTTAGCATAAGAAGAAGCCCCTAATAAAAGAATTGCTACAATCGATAAGTATAAGATTGTATCGAATATCTTCCGATTTAACATAATGCACCTTCTTTTAATTGTTCATTTTTGCCAAAACTACCTTAAAATAACATTTACAAACATATATATTTATAGAATAATAGGTATCTCAATAATTGTCAATAGATAATTTTGAACTTCTAAATAATTTTGTTAAGTTAAAAAGTTAAACTATTTAAACGCTGGATCTTATGCATTACTTTTTTTAATCTAAGAGCCGTAAAATTTATTTCAATCAGAAAAGTATAAATATAGAATAAATATGATTGTAATAATTAAAAACCCCGACTCGCCATCGGGGTTCTGAAACAAATGATGTAACACCTAAAATTTAGTAAATTTTTATAATACTGAGCACAATTATGGGTTAAGAGGTATTTTCTGAAGAACAGCATTGTCAATTGTATGCTTGGACTGCATCCAGAGTTTGTCCTTCTGTTCTTCCACAGCCTTACGCGCACGTTGTTGAGATATAACCTGTATTATCCTATCCTTACTCTCCTCAAATGTAAGGTCTCGGGCTTTCTCTTTCTCAACCATCTTTATTATGAAGTAACCTTCACCGATTTTAAAAGGTCCATCTATATCTCCAGTCTTAATGCTAATTATCTTATCCTTATGTTCCGGAACGAGTCTGTTTTCCGCTGCCCATCCAGCGTCACCCGATGCCATCCCAGTAATTCCTGGATAGTTCTTTACAGCTTCATCCCAATCCAATTTTCCTGATTTCAATTTCTTAATTACTTCTTTAGCTTCAGACTCCGTTGGTAAAGTGATTTGCATCAAATGGTATGTATTGGGAATCTTAAATAAAGTGTCGTTATTATCAAAAAACAGCATAGCTTCTTCTTCAGTGCATTTTGCAGCATTTCGACCTGTAATATCCAGCAGGTATTGGGCATAGACTTCCTGAGCATACCTATAAATTTCAATTTTCACTGCATCAAGAGTATCGACTTTCAGTTTTTTAGCTTCGGCAGTTAAAAGTTTCTTCCTAATTATGGAATTTAATACTTCATTTCTACCATTTGGATCCTCAATTATCCTTGATCGAACCTCCGGAGTCAAACGATTTACCTCCATAAAAAACTCACCAACTGTGATCTCCTGCCCGTTTACTTCTGCAACAACTGTACCATAGGTTAGGTCCTGTGCCGTTACAAAAGAGAACAGCATTAGTAAGATTGAGATCAGAAATAAGAACCACTTCATTTAATTCCTCCTTATCTGTTTTTAAATTGAGAGATAATATATTTGACCTTAGGTTTTTGCCAAATTTTTTTTTATTATATTTTAATTAATTTAACATATAAATATTTACCTTTCGATGAAAACACAAGATAAAATCATACTAATTTTCATTCTTGCCTTATCCATTGGTGGATTTTTATTGCTTAAAAATCAATTTCACAACGCTTTCCCCGAAGTTGAAGTTCCAATAAAACTTCAAAAGACAGATGCTGCACAAATAATGGATTCTGTTATTACTTCTCTTGGTTATTCCCCGATCGAATACAAAAGATTCATTATAATGGATGAAATTGGTAAGTTTTATATAGACAGAGTTTACTGTGGAGATTCAATAATAAGTTTCCACCAAAAAAGAGATATCCCGGTGTGGCGTTGGCTGGGACGATATTTCATCCCCGGACAAGAACAGGAATTTTTCGTCGGAATAACACCTGATGATTCCTCAATTGTGTATATAAAACACGTTCTTCCTGAAACATCCTCTGGGGCTTTTATAGAATCCGATTCTGCGTTTAAACTTGCTGAGAATTTTATTGTTAAACTGGGTATTGAAAGAAAAAAATACATCATTAAGAACTCCAGTTCAGAGAATCTGCCTAATAGACGAGATCATATCTTTGAATTTGATAGAATGGGCGATCAACTGAAAGATGCTTCATTAAGGATAAGAATAAAAATTTGTGGTAATCAAATCGGATATTTCGAGAAATATCTTCACACTAAGGAAAGTTTTAGGAGAGAATTAGAATCTATAAGAAGCACGAATAGGCTATTCCAATCCTTCGCTACATTTCTAGTTATTATGCTATTAATCGCTATGATGTTCGTTTTTTTTAGATCTTTTCGTGTGACAAACACTCCTTGGCGAACAGCAGCATTCTTAGGAATAATCGTTGTAATTGTATCCTTCATCAATGAATTAAACCTTATGCCTCTTGACATAATGTATTATGATACTGCAACAAATTTCTCAACATTCCTTATAGAAAAAATACTAATTGCGTTCCTTTTGAGCATAAGCACCGGAGCTTTGATTATCCCAGCATTTATTGCAGGAGAGAGATTATATCGAGAATTTGCTCCTCGAATGACATTTCTGCCCGATATCTTATCTCCCGCTGGTTGGAAAACCAAAGAATTTAGAAAAGCTGTTCTTTTTGGTTATTTATTCGCATTATTTCATTTAGTATTTTTAGTTCTTTTCTATACCATAGGTCAAAGAATGGGCTTCTGGGTACCTACTGATAGCTCTTACACTGAGCTTATGAGTACATTTATCCCATGGATATTCCCTTTTTCTATTGCATTAGGTGCAGCATTAAGTGAAGAATTTATTTTCAGGCTTTTCGGTATTCCATTTATCTCGAGATTATTTAAAAGTAAGATAAGTGGTATAATATTGTTAGCGATCGTATGGGGTTTTCTTCACAGTAATTATCCCCAATCACCCGGTTACGTACGCGGAATCGAGGTCGGTTTTATCGGAATTGCTGCAGGTTTCATCTTTCTGAAGTTTGGTGCTATTTCTACATTAACCTGGCATTTCGTGGTTAATTCAGCGTTATCTGGATACATTATTTTCGGTCAAGGCAATGCTTTCACATCCATAATGGTGGTTATTATAGTTCTAATTCCAGCAATAATGGTTTTGCTTGGAAGAATATTACGCATCAGAAGTCGAATAGCTTTAAATGAAAGTAAAATCTCAAAAAAGGTTATCTTAAGTCCAAAAATATTAACTCCGAAAACTCGATTTACATCCTCCAGTAAAACCGCATCTGTTGTTTTTACACTCGTATCGGTTGCTGCAATTATTTTAGTTTTTTTGCATCCAGGTCAAAAGTATCATACATTCACCTTTAAACCCTCCCAAATTACGAATTCAGCTAACGAATTCATATCCTCGAGTGATGCAGAATTTTCCGATTTTAAACTAACAAAACATATAATTATTTTGCCTAACACAAGTGAACTCAAATATGTCTATCAAAAAACAGGCTGGTCGGGAATCGATAGAACTTTCGGTCCTCAGGGATTCTCGCCTTTTTATGTGTGGGAGATTAGGTTTTTCCGGTCGGGACAGGAAAATGAATATTCACTATTATTTAACCCTGAAGGCAACATTATTTCATATAATCATCTTGTATCAGACGATGATAATGGTGCTTATCTGCCCTCCGACTCAGCTTATGATATTGCTTTGAATTATTTATTGCAACATGATCTCGGGCAAGTCTCGAAATGGGATGTAGTAATTAAATCCAGCGAAGACAAAACATCCAGAAGGGATCACGAATATGTATGGCAATCCTGGGATTCGGTGGGTGCCGCGAGATGGCGAGTTGGTGTGGATTTGATCGGAGATGAACCGACTGGTCCATTTACAGAACTTAAAATCCCGGAACAATGGCTTCGGCAGGACAGAAAAAACACAACGCTTTCTATCATTTTCAATTTCTTACCACTTTTGGGATGGGCATTTCTTCTTTTTATTGTGGTCTTGCAGTTTGTTCGAGCAATAAGCATGCATAAGCAATTCTTTTCGCTTATTTTCGGTGCTGGAGTTATTGCATTTTTATTAAGTATATCGATCGATCTAAATACAATCCAGTCTTACCTGATAAATTACGACACGGCAGAGTCATATAGAAATTTCATTGCTCAAATGTGGACTCAAATCGGTGTAAAAGCTTTAACTGCAGGAATTGCTTCCAGCGTTGCAGTTGCTGCATTTACAAATACGAGATTCCGATATTGTATTAAAATAAATATTCCCACAGGTTTCAAACTTCTATATTCAATTATTTCATCTCTAAGTATAATTGCGTTATTACGATTCCTGAAATGGATGGAGTATATATTCAATCCACCCTTGGTGTCCGTTGGATTACTGTATCCAGATTTAATGGCTACATATTTCCCCGCTGGTGAGGTTTTGAATTACTGGTTGTGGGGAATTTTAGTTTTCTTGCCTGCTGCTTTTGCAGTTTATGATTTTACTGTTGAAAAATTTGGTACATACTATCCATTGCTCATTTTTTTGCTTGTAATTCTAATAAGCTCTTCCGAAATGCAAACCTTACCCCAGTACTTCTGGAGTTTGCTTAAGAATTTAATTATAGTTGGGTTCGCATGGGCATTAATAAAAACTATCCTTCGAGATCATGTTCTTATTTATATAGGAACAATATTACTTATGGGAAGTTTTATGACCTGTGGTAAAATTTTCCAACTCTCGGGATGCCAATTCTACAATACACAAGCTATAATTGCATTAGGTTTAGGTATTATCGCTGTTTTGTTTTTATGTCGATTCCACAAAAAAATATCCACGTCTTAACCGAAACTAGTAAGATTATTGTTTATAAACTACTCTCGTTTTCACCTTGCAATACTCACTGTTCCCTGGCAAATAATCTCACCATCGATTTTGATAAGGTAAATATAAACGCCCTGTGGAAGAGAATTGCCATCCCGATTTGTGCCATCCCATAGTGCGCTTTCCTTACAATCTAAGCCCTTCGGAACATGAATCTCCTTCACTTCTTTATTATTAATATCAAAAATGAAAATATCTCCCGGTTTCACACCGAAATCAGGAAAGTAAAACTGCACGAAATCGTTGAGACCATCCGAATTCGGCGTAAAGGGATTTGGAAATCGCTTGCATTCGTCGATAATCATTACCGGTAGGAAAAATTGAAAATCCTGACAATTCGGACCACAATAATAAACTGAATCCACATTATCACAAACATGTATCAGAATCTTAACTGTGTCGTCAGGTACGTAGGATAAATCGTTCAATATAGGATCAAAGCGTACAATCCAACCTGTATCACACTCTATCCAACCCAGTTGATCCCGCGAGTAATATATATCATCCAGAGAGAATTCAAGCATTGACGTATCGACTCCTGATAAATTATCCACGATTTGAATATCTATAACCTGATCTATAAATCGAATAGGGTCTGGACGTATGGGAGAAATCATTTCCGAGATTGGTGGGGAAAAATCGTTCCAAAAACCCCAACATACCGGGCTTTCTGCAAGTTCATTACTGTGTATATCGTTGGCTTGTCGCAAACAAACATCGATCCACGTAGAATCTTTCCAAAATCCTAAATCGGGAGAAAACAATAGTGTATCGCCATCTATCAGAGATAAACGTCTATCTGTTCCTAATATTATTGAATCGTTTATTTCAAGAATTACTGTAGATAAGTCGATGGGATATTCGTGAAAGTTGAAGAACATCTTAATTACGCCATCCACACAACCATTATATGCTCCCGAATCCGGAAATATAGGAATAGCAGCAATTTTTGGCTCCACGTTAAAATAAAAACACGTATCGAGGATATTTGGTTCGCAATATTCTATTGTTGGGTCATCCAAAATATTCTCAAAACATATCTCAATGGGACCTAAAATCATTAAGCCATCGAATTGAACAATAACTAAAGATTCAGCAAGTATTATAGGCAAATCTATTGTATCGTACATGCTCGTAAAATGAGCCATCGCACTATCCAAAGACGACCATCGCACACCTGCGATTGAATCAGTTAATAATGCTTGAAAATAATCGGGTACAGTTTCTACAGTTGAATTATTTGAAGGTATTTCATTGTAAAACATTGGTGGCTGAAGATCTACAACAACTGTGCATGGCAGGGAAATTGTTGTGCAACCTATCGACGTAGTCGAAAAAAGATAATATACAATCAAATCGCCGTTCTTAAAAGGTTCAGACGGAAAATAAACCAGATTATCATTGTATTGGAACACATTTTCTGATTCTATTGTAAAAACTTCATCATTGACATAAAGTTCTGTCTCCTCATAATTAATCGAGAAATATTTGCTGGTAACGCATAGAAGTATCATCTGTTCTGCAGTATCTGGACACGTCATTACACTATTGCATGGAAGTGGTCGAACATTGACTATCTCCGGAAAATCTGTGCATCGCGGAAGTCTTATTCTGAAATCGTAATTAGTAGGCTGAATATTACCAGAATCGATGCTTGAAGTGTGTATTCTAATCTTGAGTACCTCCCACAAGCATGAACCATCCACTTCATATGTCCATATTGCATCCACGCTATCAGCTGGTGCTATATCTCCCAAATATATCTCATCCACTCCACTGATTAAACTCATATACTCTTCACCTTGAAGGATTTCTATCTTCACTCTCGAGCCGGGAGCAAGAATTAGAGAATTTGTATTTATAATATTAGCATGAAGCGTTAAGTTGGAATACTTCTCACAACCAAGGCATTTAATACTATCGACCATTAATACGCCCAAACCGCAAGCAGCGATTGGTTGACATCGGTATAAGTTATAATCCTTCCAATTTTGATAACTTCTTTCACTGAGGTCTAAATTATCTCTTATAGAAGAATAGTAAAAACTTCCTTCGTTCCATATAGGTCTTGACGGATTCCACTGTGAATCGTTTCCAGCAATGGCAATGAAATATTGCATCCCTCCTTTTATAACATTGAAAACGCATTCCGAATGAAAGTCCTTATCGACATCCACGATAGGAATAAAGTCATTAACTTGACTATTACCTGTAAAATATCCGAAAAAATAAGCTTCAAGCGCTCCAGTTGCTCCATCAAAAAAATACATGCCGCTTGAAAAATCCATTGTAGCAATATCGGGAATGAAATCGCAGTTAATGTCTGCTCCTGTAACTGTCGTGAATTCTCCGACTAGTATACTGTAATTCCAGATTAATGAACCATCAAATCTATAGCAAAATATATTTCCTTCCCCATAACCATGAAGATGGTTTAAAAAGAAGACAATCTCCGGTTCCGGTGTGGAAAGATCAAATTGAGCGATCATAGGAGGACCGAAATGCGGATACCACATGCCACCGGTAAAAGAATCTACAGTACCTAAATAAGTCCCATATGCATTATAGTAGTTTATATAAAAGTAACTACGTTTTTCCATTGCTATAATTTCGGGTAAACTATCAGCATCAATATCTGCTACTGCAAATGAAAAAGCTCTTTCAATAGACCATAATTCGGTTCGGTCAACTGTGTTGAAGCATCTTACATAATTAATATTATCTTTATTCCAGCAAGAAATTATTTCAAGCGTTCCATTACCATAAAGATCGAAAATAGCAGGAGCATCGTAGGGAAATCCATCTACCGGACCTACAAGATCATGAATATATTCCCCAGTAGCACCATCAAAGATTCTAATATAATAGCTACAAGTTGCATGGACAAATATCTCGATACTGCCATCGCCATCCATATCACCAGCGGTTATCTCATGAGCACCAAATTGATTTGCAGGTAAAGGAGACAAAATTTCACCTACCTCGTTTTTCCAAAGCACCGAATAATCGTGATTAAAACATATTATGCTATCTGGAGCATCGGATCCTCGCCAGAAACAAGCACAGATCTCGGGGCATCCATCACTATCGATATCACCGATGTATGGCGTATAAACTCCACCAACAGGTAACCGCCAGTGAAACAGCGAAGTATCCAGAGTATTGTCTGCTCTTTTTTGAAAGACAATTAATCCTGCACTTTCCCACACAGAACCTCCATATCCTACAACAATCTCAGGGAACCCATCCATGTTCACATCACCCACAACAGGAGCGTATGGATAACCGGGTAATTGTAATTCCGCTTCGATTATTGGTGCTGCGAAAAGGTTTACGGAGAAAAAACAAAGCAAAAGAACTATGATATGCATAACATTCCTCCAATTATATAGGATTGCATAATGTTTCCCTTTAATATATTTAAATTCCACATAACATTAATATTTACTTAATGCATTTAATAAATATAATTATAATGTATTATTCTGCAAGTTTAAAAAACTCAATAATTAGAATATATGCATTAGGTAAAATAAATACTTCAATGTTATTCGAACCAGAAATATACTTTGGCTGGCATCTATATTATTCGGAACATTTTGCTAACACTGGAGTTTCTTGCCTAATAAAATACACAATTATCCTGAAAATTCTTTCAGTGAAGATTTTAGCTTATCGATAATCGCTACCGGCTCTGGATCTTCCTCGTTTAAGATAGCCATGTAATAACTAATGAAATCACCAAGTTGGATAAGCGAGAACATCCTCGTCATCAGCGGAACATCCTTTACTGGTGGCTTGAGGACAATAGGCGTAACACCGAGTTCACTCATTACATCCTGTACAAATTGCATCCGGAAGGCATTGCGGTTGTAATCCTCATAATCTATAAGGAAAATCGGCTGCACCTTTTTCTCGAGTCCAATGAGATGTTTCCAACCAACAAGTTCGTTGTGGTTCATTTCTGGGATAACTGCTGAATATGCAAGAGTTTTTGCATTCTCGTTTATCTGACCTCTAAAGCGTGTGGCTACGGCTTCAAAACGTGGCGATGAATAAATTAAGGGAAGCTTACCATGAATTTGTATGGCAAGTTTTTTGGCTGAATTTTCCTCGGTCGGTTGTTCCTTTGCTAAAAGTTTTGCTCCTTGCTGAAGAACATATGCTGTTTTTTCAATTATCTTTTTTTGAGAATGCACAAAGCCACAAAGTTCAAATAAAGTTAGAAGTGGCACAAACGAATAACCCAACGCTGCTCTTGGTGGGAGTTCCCCGGGTATTTCTATGAGACCAAACTCCAATTCCCGAGCTAACTCTGCAATCTGACCATTGCTGGTTATCGCAAAAAGCTTTGCATTAAGGAGACGCGCAGCTTCAAGAGACGACAATGTTTCCTCAGTGTTCCCAGAATAACTGGATAATATGACAAGAGTTCTATCATCAACAAATCCCGGAAGAATATAATCTCTATTGACAAATAATGGTCGATTCAAATCGTAAAGAGTATAACATCTCAAAAGATCCGCTCCAATGGCGGATCCACCCATTCCCGCAACAACTATTTTCTTTATGCCAGATGGATTAATTAATTGATAATCAGCCGTCTCAGCAATCTGTCTTCCAGAATAGAACTGCTCATAAAACTTATAAATTAAACTATACATATTTGCTGGATCGATTTTCTCATAAACTTTGAGATTGTCTAACATGATAAACCTCCAGTCAATTGTTTATCTCTAAAGTATTATTACAAATCTTTCAGTACAAATCAAATTAGAAAAATTTGAGACAAAATAACCTTGTTGAATTTATAGATTACAAGGGTCTAAAACAAATATTATATATAGCTGTTAAAAAAAACCTCGATATAATGAGAAATTTTGCCTAAAAAAAATCTTGTTCATAAAAAATTTATCTATAATTTCACAATAATTTCCGATACGGAGGCTTATGAAATTAAAACCTTTTGAAATGGTGAGATTTGAAGATGCATCTCCAGAATTATATATAGAACTTGGATTTAAGTCTGGAATCGAGTTTCATCAGCAGCTTCTGACTCAAAAGAAACTCTTCTGTCATTGTCCTGCTGGGCTTTATAGCGAAGACTATGATGCAGCGATAATCAGACATATGCGTCCAACGCTATCGGAGATGGGGACATACGATGGAACTGCACTTATGGAGTTTAAGAAGCAGAAAGAAGTGCTATATTTGCTTAAAAATGAGTCGGTTTGCACTTATGAGATGGATGACACACCACCTTTTCTTATCAACAAGGAAGCACTCGAGAAGACAATAAAAATTTCTATGCTATTTGAATGTGACATTATAGGAGAGCTTCACATAATGCGAAAACAATACCTCGACGGTTCAATCCCAACGGGTTTCCAGAGGACAGCAGTAGTCGGTATAAACGGAAAAGTTCCCTTAGCCAATGGCAAAATTGTAAGAATTCATCAAATAAATTTGGAAGAAGATGCCTGCCGTGAGGTTTCCGATCGTGGACACAGAATTACATTTAGAACGGATAGACTTTCAATGCCACTAATTGAAGTCATAACCGAAGCCGATATTACTGACCCCTGGATGGCGTATGAAGCTGCTCGAAGAATTCAAGCAATTACTAGATATTCAGGTTTTATGAGAAGAGGTATGGGAGCGTCCCGTGAAGACGTTAATGCATCAATTGCTGATGGTTCGAGAGTCGAGATAAAAGGTGTTCCACGCATACCCTATATTCCCAAACTTCTTCACTACGAAGCAATGCGCCAGAAAATATTTCTCGATCTTAAAGATGAAATAGCTCGCAGGGGTATTTTAAAGGATGCAAAATCCATCCAGATTATCGACTTAACATCAAATCCGACTGTCAAGCAAGTCTCTCTTTGGGCTGATGCAAAATGCATTATGGGAGTCATTGTACATGAATTTAAGGATCTATTTACCGTTCCCATTCAACTTAACAGAACTTTTGCAGATGATGTATCGTCGATATTGTATGTCGTTTCATGCATGGACAAAAAGCCAAATATGATATTCAAACCACATCCAGATGATAGTGGTCCTAATGAGCATCAATGGAAAAAACTTAGAGAAGAAGTTAACGCAGGACTGAACGATCTTCTCGCAGTCGTATGGGGAAACACACGAGATACAAAAATTGCCGCAAATGAAATTTCAGAAAGAATTATCGCTGCAAGAGATGTTGGTGTTCCAAACGAAACGCGCAAAGCGGAACGTGGTGGAGTTACTACATTTGAAAGAGTATTACCTGGACCCGATAGGATGTATCCTGATACCGATCATCCCCCAGTGCCTCTTGAAGCAGAATATCTCGAATCGCTTAGACCACAAATACCAGTATCCCCATGGAATCGCGAGAAAATATGGCTAAAGCTCGGGCTTCCGTGGCAACTGATATTTGATCTTCTCCACGATAATATTGGGAACCTTTTCGACGAGCTTATTTCAGAAACACGAATAAGACCCACAATACTGGCGATACATTTAACGCAAACAATTCGATACTTGAAACGGAAAGGTTTTAATACAGACTTGCTTACGGATTCAGAACTTGTAAGAATATTCAAAAATATTGATAACTTGTCAATTCCTATGGAAGCTATATCAAATATCCTTGCTCAAATTGCTCAGAACGAAGATTTAACAAAGGTTCTCGAAACCTATAAACCAATTACTGATGAACAAGCAAAGGAAATTATCGACAGAAAAATTCATTCATATCGACCGGATATTAAAACTACTGCGCCCAACGCTATTATAAGAGCCTCGACGGGTCATGTTATGCACTTTCTCAGAGGTAAGTATCCCGGATACAAATTATTAGATTTAGTTAAGCAAGAAGTTCAATTAGTTTACCATAATAAATTATGATTGAGTTAATAATTAAGCATAAACTTTTATTATTCATTTATAATAGAAGACATCAGGTAGACCAGAAAAACCTTCAGT
>CAZLTJ010000061.1:0-13344 GCA_964562425.1 uncultured bacterium | reverse complement strand
GGTATTACTGAATATAACAAGAGTGAATATGAAGAAGCACAAAAAAAATTTCAAAAAGCAGGGAAGAAAGTTCCTGATGATCCATCTATTTCACTTAACATAAGTTCAACTCTTTATAAACAGGAAATTTACAATGAAGCGGGAAATGAAATAATAAAGTCGCTTAGAAAAAATCCAGAGATTACGGATTCGACGTTATATTCTAGTTTACACTATAATCTTGGTAATTCTTTTTTCAAACAAGAGAGTTTAGGGCAAGCCGTTGAATTTTATAAATCAGCGTTGAGGTTGAATTCAAATGATCTGGATGCAAAATACAATCTAGAACTGCTATTAAAAATTGCTCAACAACAACAGCAAAATCAGCAGCAAAACCAGCAACAGGAACAACAAAAGGAGGGTAATCAACAGCAACAGCAGAATCAGCAAAATCAAGATCAACCAGAGCAGCAACAACAGCAAAATCAACAACAACAAGAACAGGAGCAGCAACAACAAGAAGGAGCTATGTCAAAAGAAGACGCTGAAAGACTTATGGATGCATTCCGGAGACAGGAACAGGAGATGATTTACGGACAATCCCAGCAACAACAGAGAAAAACAGGTGGAAGCAAATATCGAAATCAGCGTGATTGGTGAGAATTCAAATGTAACAAGAATTTGCAACTAAAATAAATAATTAATGATAAAAGAAATCACAATGACTAAAATGTCGAACAAAACATTTATTATAATTCTGATAGGAATAATCACATTAAGTTTATCCGCTCAAGATGTTAGGGTTTCATCTTCAGTAGATAAGACACAAATATACTTGAACGATATAGTTACTTTTACTGTCAAAGTTAGTGGATCGGGTATTAAGAGCGTAAAACTTGGTAGTTTGGATATTGGGAATTCATGGAGAATTCAGAACACATCTAAATCCACATCCCAGAATATTCAAATTATTGGCGGTAAAATGCATGCCTCAAAGGATTTTAATTATATATTCTACCTTTCGCCAATGAAGGATGGAACTCTCACAATTCCAAGTGTTGATGGTTATGTTAATGGAAAAAAATATACAACAAAGCCAATAAAAATTAAAGTTGCAGCATCGACCAGAGGAAAACCTTCGAGTGGTCAAACTACTCAAATACCACCTAACCAACAACCTAAGGTCGAGTCGGATGCTAACATATTTCTTTCTGTTATTACTGATAAAAAGACAGTTTACGAAGGAGAACAGATAAACGTAGATTTTATGCTTTACAGTGCATACAGAATAGAAAATGTCAATTATGAAAAAGATGCAGAATTTAAGAATTTTTGGATTGAACCGTTATACCAAGCATCACAACTGGTGCCAGAAACAGTTAGCTTTAAAGACAGGAGATTTTCTCGTTTTTTACTCCAAACAATTGCGGCATTTCCTCTCAGAACTGGTACATTAACAATTGAGCCAATGGTGTTGAATACAATTATACGATATCCGTCTCGAGGTTTTTTTGATTTTGGTCGACGCGCAACATTTAGTGTGAAAAGTAATCGAATTTCAATAAAAGTTTTGCCATTACCTAGTGAGGGCAAACCGGATGATTTCATCGAAGCAGTAGGACAATATTCTTTCTCTGCAGAAGTAGACAGAAATGAACTTCCTGCTGGGGAAGCTTTAAGCCTGAAAGTTCGGGTATCTGGATATGGCAATATAGAAACAGTAACGATGGCACAACCTATATTACCTACTGATTTCGAGGATTTTGATCATCAAGTTAAGGTATCTAAGGATGAGAAGGGAGGTAAACTATATGGAATTAAAGAGGTTGAGTATGTATTAGTTCCAAAGAGTCAGGGGGAATATGAGATACCATCGATTACATTTTCTTATTTTGACCCCAAAAAAAAGAAATACATACAGCAAGAAACTGAGCCGATTTTGATAAAAGTTCTCAAAGGAAAAGGTGGAATTATTATGACTGGCGGAGGGAGAAGCGGGATTGTTGCTGTAGGAGGTGATATAGAATTCATAAAATCGGATTCGAAAACTATTAGAACAGGTGGTTTCAACATTCCTTGGGGTCTGAAATCCTTGTGGTTTCTTCCTATTGAGCTTTTACTTATCATCTTTGCATTAGCTTATAGAACAAGATATGAAAAAAGGATCGAGAATTTAGGTGCTGTTAAGTCCTCTCTCGCACTTAATAAATCCAAAAAGAAACTTAATACCGCTCGTCGGATGAAAAACAGAACTCAAGCAATTGCTGCAATATACGATTCGATCTTTCAATATATAGGCGATAAGCTTGGGATGGCTGCAGGAGCAGTAATATTCGATGATGCTACAATACATCTTAAAGAATGTGATGTGGAAGAGGTTATATGCGAAGGTTTGAGAGATGTTCTCGATGTTATACATGCTTCAAGATTTGCTCCAGCTGATACTGATATCGATGTCGATGACTTAGTTCATAGAGTGCTATTGCTTCTTAAGGAAATCGACAAAAAGGTGGGTCGTAAGTGAGATATATGTTAGTTACATCGATTATTCTGATTATTTCAGCTTTCTCAATTGCTGAACAAAAAGATGTTACAAAGTTATACAATACTGCCAATAATCAATATAGAAACGAAGAATATGCCCTGGCACTTGAAAACTATATGAAAGCTATTGAGTTAGGTGGATATGATTTTGGACTTTTCTTTAATATTGGAAATACGTATTTCAGAATGGGAGATATGGGAAGAGCAATATTGTGGTATGAACGAGCAAGAATTTTATCCCCAAACGATCCAGATATCAAGAAAAATTTAGAATTCGCGAGAAAATTGACGCGAGATAGAATAGAATCGATTTATGCTGGTACTATTTTACAGCCTTTTTTCAGAATATTAGTAAACATCTCCTTTAGCAATTTCTGGATTATTTTACTTATTATTTCCATTGCAGCTTCTCTTGCGACAATATATGCAATAATAAGACTGAGTGGTCGATGGTTGGCTGTTGTGTTATGGATTCTACTGATAATTTCGACATCATTCTGGTATATAAAAGGGAATAGTTTATGGGAAAGAAGCCTGGCAATTGTTATTGCATCAAAAGTCGATGTTCGAAGTGCTCCCTCAAATAATAGTGAGTTGTTATTCACAATTCATGATGGCACTCGAGTAGGAATTAAGGAAACTCGCATGGGTTGGGAGAGAATTATTCTGGAGGATGGAAACTCTGGCTGGGTACCACAGCAAACAATTGAGATGATTCTAAAACATAACTTATTTAGCAAATCCAATGTTACAGATATTTCCGAGTAATATTGATTATCTTAAGATTTTGTCTCAATTTGAATCAGGCGAGATTGTTGGGACAAAGTTATTTGGAGGTTCGTTAAGAGATTTTTACAGAATTTCAACATTTTATGGCAATATAATTTTTCTCTTCGATTCAAATAAATCGGAATTGATAAGATATTCTAGGTTACTTAGATCTCTACATAATGAAAATATTCCAGTTCCAGTTGTTTATGCAATTTCATTGGATTCAAATGCACTCATACTTGAGGATGCTGGTAAAATTTCGGTAAGAGATTGGATTCGGCAACATAAGGATTTTTCCATTTATTTTGAAATCATAGAGACAATTGCAAAATTTCATTCATTAGAAAATGTTGACGGTGCAATAAAACGCGAATTTAACAAGACCGATTTTATGTATGAAACCAATTATTTTATACGACATTTTTTAATTCGATATCTTGGGTTCGCGGGAAATGTATGGCAATATCTTAAGGATGAATTAGGTGGTTTAGCTTCTAAAGCATCCAATTCGATCTATGGGTTTATGCATAGAGATTTCCAGTCAGAAAATATACTGCTCTCAAAAAATGGTATAAAGATTATCGATTTACAATCCGCTAGAAAAGGTCCCAGAGCATATGATCTCGCATCGTTATTAGAGGATCCTTACTTAGCAATTCCCAATTATCTTAAAAGAAAATTACTTCGAGAATATTTTATTTTTTCTAAACTTAATTATCGACAAATGAAGAAATTTTTAAACTCATATCCATACAATGTTCTTCAACGTCTTATGCAAGCTACTGCTGCTTTTGCATATCTTAGTTCGGTTCAGAATCAAAGTTGGTTCCAACAATTTATCCCAGTTTCACTTTGCAGGATTAAATCAACACTTGAAGAACTTCAGGAATTTCCTCGTTTGCAAAAAGCAATTACTCGATGTTTTATAGAACTCAAAGAATTCGATTGAATTTTGAGAAAGATTGATCAGAATAATGTGATTTCTTCATTTCTAACAATTCCAACAACTTTTGGTTTGCTCTCGAAATCGAAGTCCTTATCCAAAATCACTGCTTGAGCTTTGGAACCAACCATTAGGGGTGTTTCTCTATTTTCCCATTTTGCAGGATTATCTGCAAACAATGCAATTGCTTCCTCAAGTTTAATACTTTGCTCTGGGTTTACACGTTTTATACATGCGAAGATACCTCCAACAGGATCAATTGGAGTTATATACGAATCTGATCCACCTAAAAGAGATATTCCAGCGTCTATCTCATCTCGAAATGGATTTGTTTTTCGCCAACGATTGCCTAAACGCTTAGCATATAGTTTATCAGGACCACCCCATCGAGTTTCAAAGGCAGGTTGAATTGAAAGCGTTATTCCCATTTTAGCGGCAAGTCTTAAAAGATTTTTATCGACGAGTTCTGCATGTTCAATTCGCCAATCCTCGAGCTTTTTCCCATTAGATATTTTTTCTGCGACTCTAAGATATTGTTCTACTGCACGGTCTCCAATCGCATGCATTGCTACGGATAGACCTGCATTTAGGGAATTCGAGAAAAAATTCTCTAGTTTTTTATCCGACCAGTATAAAATTCCAAGATTATCAGGATCATCGGCATACGGTTTTCGAATTGCTGCAGTATGAGAACCAAATGAGCCATCCAAAAGAAGACAGCCGCCAATATGCTTCAATCCTAACGTTTTTACGCTTTCGATATCGGTTGTCTCAAAGAAATTTGTGGTTTCGATAGGCAGTTTATCTTGAATCTTGGATGTAACTTCAATCCATTCATATAGCGGAAAAAGAGCATGTATATAAAAGGCACCTGCTTTAAGTGCGTTTTCAGATACTTTGTGGACTGCTTTTATAAGCGTGCTCTCATTAAGCGATCTAAGGAAAAATTTAACAATTTTCTCCTGCAAAGAGCCGAAGTAAATACCGGTTTCATTACGTAATTCCTCAGGAAGCATTGAAATTGCAGCGTTAGAAAGAGAACATGAATGACCATCAATTCTTCGTATAAAGACAGGAAGATTGTTTGTGGCTTTATCGAGTTCCTTTGCTGAAGGCATGTTATCTATTGGATCGAAATTGTAACCCCAAAGTGTTTCATCGATTATAAATTCCTCGAATGAGATTTCCACTAAGAAAGCTAATAATTCTTTGCAGGTCTTTAGTTCGCCTAGATCTAATGAATTAAGGTAAATTCCACTTTGAATAAAGTGGACATGGGAATCAGTTAATGGAGGAATGAGAACTTTATTGCCTAAATCAAAAATCTTACAGTCTTCAGGGGGATTTACCGTGTTATCTAAGATTATGATTTTATTATTTTTAATTATTAGTCGATTGAATATTCCTCTGGATGTTCTTATTTTTCCTATTATTGCTAACATTAAGATCTCTAGGTTTAAGTGAAATCTTGAAAATACTTTTCATCGAATAAGCTGTTGCCCATCCCACACAACCACCAATAATGAAACCTGCAAGAACATCTAATGGATAATGGACACCTACGTAGATTCTTGAGAATCCGACAATTAAACTCATAGGAAAGAATAACCAAAGAGTTTTCCTTTTGAAAAAACCAACCGCAGTAGTAAGGGCTAAGGAGTTTGATGCATGATTTGATGGAAAGGAGAATCTACCACCTCGATCGGTCAATAACCTTTCCGCTATTGTCCATGAGGGTCTTAGTCTTCCAATTAATGGTTTAATAATCCTTGCACAAATAGGATCGTTGATTGCAATAGCAATTAGAGCCACTAATGCTGTCCATTTTCCTTTTGTGCCACCAAAAATCGCCAAAATAGCAAGCATCCCAAGAACAGTCGGAATCCAAAATTCTCTATCGCTAAACAAGAGCATTAAAACATCCATGAAATGGCAACTCAGTTTTTCATTTATGAATTTGAATAATCCAATATCCCAATTTAGTATGAAATTCATATCTTCCTGAAATTAATTTTCGAAAATTCTAGAAATTACTATGCAAACTTTCAGATTGCTCGGAAATATTCCTTAGCAAAACTTCCTCTGCTCTTGATAATCCGGAATCTCTTCTACTCATAACTATTATTGCTGTCTCTATCGCTTTACTTATATAATAACTTTCAAAACCATTTTCAAGACTACCCCATAAGAATGAAGGTAAGACTTTTGGTGCAAGTCCTCCGCCAAAAAAGTTGGCAGCAACTCCCACAGTACTACCTGAAGTAAGTAGCGTTCCAATTCCCAATTTTGAATGATCTCCAATGAATGTGCCGACTTTGTTTAATCCCGTGGAGTGTACCTTTTCGGGTGTTGTAACTCGAATTTCGTGATAGTTGTTTTTCAGATCGCTGTTTGTTGTTAAAGCGCCGAGATTAACCCATTTGCCGATATAGGAGTGTCCAATGAAACCATCATGGAATTTGTTAGAATACCCAAGGAAAATTGATTCCTCAACCTCTCCGCCAATTCTACAAACTGGTCCGATACTCGTTCCCTCCCTAATTCTGGCATACGGCATAACATTAGTGCCTTCTCCGATATAAGCTGGACCAATTATTACTGCACCAGACATAACATAAACATCTTTTTCAATTATTACTGGACCATTTCGACCGTCGAGCACTGCAAATGGATCAATTATTGCTCCCTTATTTACGAATACTGTACCTAAGATCGCAGCTCGGTCATTTATTTCACCGAGAGAAACGCGATTGCTAAAGTTCTCTTCGAAATCTGAGATGATTATTTCAGGATTTTTATATACAAGGTCCCATATTGAATCGAAAACAGGTACATCCGTTTCGATTATTGGATACAAACTCATTAGATTGTTATAATCTTTTTCTGAGGGAAGCGATTCGAAAATGCGTTGTAATATATCTAATTCTTTACCCAAAGGAAAGTAAACTGCTACAGGTTTCTCTTGAGCAGTAAGAACAGTAAGTTTATCTAAATTGTCAATAATTTGTCTATGTTTTTTTGTAAAAACGGCTGTTCCGTTTAGGAAAACGGTAGGAAGATCAGGATCAATACCAGCTGGGTAAATTTGTATGCCTAAATCCTGAAGGATATTTTTAAGTTCGGGTCTGCAGATTCCGCTGGGGTTTCGGTCTTCGAATAGATCTAATGCTCTATCCACGAATCTTTCAGTTCCAATTCGCAAATCAAAAAGAGGGCGAGTAAGAGATAGTGGATAGAATCGATCCCAATTGTAATCTTCCCATAATACAATATTATACTTTCTCATTTTATTACTCCGGTTTGATAATGACATGCCTATTTCGAACTAAAACTCTATCCTCAGCGAACCATTTGAGAACTTTTGGGTAAAGAAGATGTTCTTGAATAATAATACGTTCGGATAATGTTTCGGGAGTATCGTTTTCGAGAACCTGCACACATCGTTGAGCTATAATCGGACCATGATCGAAGATGTTGTCTACAAGGTGAATTGTTACACCACTGACCTTGCACCCATATTCCAGAACAGCTCGATGGACTCGCAAACCATACATTCCTTTTCCACTAAACAAGGGTAATAGTGCTGGATGAATGTTTGTTATTCTATGTTGAAATTTTGAAACAATTTCTGGTGGTATTTTTCGCATATAACCTGCAAGTGCAATAAAGTCAATTCTTTCCTCTTCAAGTTTTGATTTCATTGAGTTGACGAAATTATCACGGTTATCAAAATCTACACTTGAAATATAAAATGCTGGTATGTTATGTTTATTAACTCGCTTAAGCGCATATGAATCAGTATTATTTGAAACAACAAGGGAAATCTCGGCTGGAAAATCACCTTTTATGGAAGCATCTATTATAGCTTGTAAATTTGTTCCATTCCCTGAAGCAAATACTGCAATACGCATTTTTTTCTCCATCTTTGCGGAGGATTAATTATTTTACTTTAAAATTTGAAGATTTCTTTGAATAAAATTCTTCAGCTTCCTCGGTTTTTTTATTAAGCCACTTTTCTCTTTTCTTATACCAATTTATTGTATCGGTAAATTTTTCAATGAACTTTGCTTGTGGTTTCCAACCAAGTTTTTCAATTTTTTCCCAATTTATGCTGTACCGTTTGTCGTGCCCTAAACGATCTTGCACATGAGTAATTAGATCGTAAGGCTTATTAAAAATGTCCAGCATCAATTTCGTAATTTCAATATTTTGGTGCAGTTCAGATGCTCCAATATTGTATATCTCACCCAGAATACCTTTTTGCAGAAGCAATAGGAGAGCTTTGCAGTTGTCCTCGACATATAACCAATCTCGGATATTTTTTCCATCACCGAAAAGAGGAAGTTTGTCTTTTCTTAGAGTCAGAGAAACAAATCTTGGTATTAGTTTTTCAGGATACTGATACGGACCGTAATTATTAGAGCTTCTGGCGATAATTACCGGTACATTATATGAAACAAAAAATGCATTACACAACATATCTGCTGCAGCTTTGGATGCAGAGTAAGGACTGGAGGGTTTCAGTGGTGTTGATTCATCGGCAGCATATTTGATGATGGAACCGTAAACTTCGTCGGTAGAAACTTGAAGGAACTTCTCGATTTTATGTTTTCTGGAGAGCTCGAGAAGAACGCGAACACCTTCAACATTTGTTGCCATAAATGGTGATGGATCTAAGAGTGATCTATCAACATGTGATTCCGCAGCGAAGTTAATGACCCAATTCATACCAGATATAGCTTTAGCAGAGACATTAAAATCAATAATATCACCTTGGATAAATGATACTTTTGGATTGTCAAGAACATTTTCCAAATTTTCAATGCTGCCAGAATAAGTTAATTTATCAAGGATTCTTATCTTCTCGATCTGAGATTCTTTCAGTAAAAGTCTAACGAAATTTGAACCTATAAAACCGGCTCCACCTGTAACAAGTATCTTTTTCCCCACAAAATTTCCTCCTATTGCAGACAATTACTTCTACAAATTTAGTTCAAGAAATTCAAAATGAAACGAAAAAACATTATAAATTCTCAAAGAACTAACAAATTATTTTAATTAACTAGACCAGTGTATAATGTTTAATTTCTCAGTTTAGTATTCTAAAAATAAAGAATATTTTTTACTTTCTATTTAGAATTGAAAGAAAAAAAGCCCGAACAATTTGGATCGGGCTCTGGAGCTTAAACTTTTTATTTTATATAAGTAAGTTTCTTTGTTGTTGCTATATTATTACATCGGAGGTGAACGAAATATACTCCGGATCCAAGTTTATGTCCAGTTTGAGAGCAACCATCCCAGAGGATCGATCCACTTTTATTTGTAGCAAATGAAACAACTAATCTGCCAGAAATATCGAAAATTTCGATTAAACCGTTATCAGTGGGTTCAAACGAGATCTGTACTGTAGAATTGAAAGGATTAGGAGATAATGTTAACATTGGATAATCTGGAAGTATATTATTCATCTCAATTATTCCTGAATGCCGATATGTGAATTCCCAGCATGTGTCGATTCGGTTACTATTGCAGTAATCAACATAATCTTCCATAAGCACACAAACTTTAAAAGTATCTATTAAGTAAAAACATGTGCCATTTAATACTCCAAAAAAATCATTTCTCTGTATACCAAAGATCATCGGGATTGGTTTCATTAATGAATCGTAAGGCCAGGTTGCTATTCTGCTGGGATAATCTTCAAAGATATGAAATAATCTTATTTTACTCCTTCGAGTAAGGCTATCGGAGTAGTTATCGGATATATAAACGAAGAAATCTCCAGAAGTCATAATGTCAACCTCTGTGCCGTATGAACATGAATCAATATGGGGAGGAGATAAATCAATGTAAAATGACCACATTATCGAGTCTGGTATGCTATATCCAAGTATATCTTTTGCATCGGTAAGTACCACACTTACTTCACCTTCACTCCATGTGGTTAATGGATTGAATACCATCGATGGTGCAGAAAAGGTTATATGCGGATCGGGAGTAGAGTACAACATGCCGTTAACTCGGAGCTTAATTGTAAATGGGTCTATTCCTTCTCTATCACTTATCCACATGCAAATTGCCTGAGATGAACAAGCAGAAACCGATCCGGAATCCGGATATCTTATTGTTGCGCTCGGAAGTGAGACATCTCTTTTGTAAAATCTCCAACAAAACTCAAATTCGTTTGGACAACGACCAACATCACTTCCTCGAACGCATACTATATTTGTTTCTGGCAATATGATTCCTAAGGAAAATATGTTGAGTGAGGCGGTTCTTCCATCCCAATTCAATCCTGTTGCTCCAAAAGAAAAAACCGAATCATTGAGAACCATTTCGGTAAGTCTAATCGGTGAAATATCGTAAAGGGATATCCAAATGCTTGTAGGCGTAATAGTTGAAACAGATTCTGGTGCAGGATATACATTAACGGGACGTGGTGGTAAATTGTCCCAGATGATACTTCGACAGAACTTTTCAGGGATACTTGAGCCTGTGATATCCATAAGACTATCGATACAAATTATTATTGTGTCCTCAAAAGAATCAGGATAATCCGGATGGAAAAATACAAAACTGCTATCGACCCAGACTTCAGGATCGGAAGATCGGTATAATAACCCATCAAAAGAAATCACAACTGTTGCGGGATCAATTGCATCGTCGATAGATATGTAAAACGAAATCGTAGTGTCGCAGGTAATAATCTCGTTCTCAAATGGCATTGAAGTTGAAATATATGGAAAATCGGGAAATTCTGGATCATCTATTAGGTTACCAAAGATATCCCATTTTACACCACTTCTTCTATCCTGCCAAACTGTAAGGTATTTTTTAAAGATGGGATGATAGGCAACATCAGGATTAGTTTGTGCTTGTGGATACTCACAAATAGGGAAATCGTCTAAATACGGTATTCCAAATTTGTCGAGAATAATACTATAAATATCGTAGCTGTCCTTTCTATTGTCCTGCCATACAACAAAGAAACCTTCATTATTGTATGCTATGGATGGATTCGTTTGTTCTCGCGGTGCTCTTGAAATCGGTAATCCTTCCGCTGTTGTAGCGAGATGGTCTATAATTGCCATGTTTATATCGTAATTTGTAAACTCGGAATAAGATTGCCATGTAATCGCAAAGCGATTTTCTGCGGGAGTTGATCCTGATATGGAACAGAGGTGAGGTCTTATGGCTGTTGGATTATTAATAAGTAAGAAGGACGGTCCCAGAGAAATTCCGAAGGAATCGTAGTATTCCCCAAAGATACCTTGACCTGAGCTTGTTGAGTCATACCAGACGATTAAGAACTCTGACCCATTATATGCAACAGATGGAAAACCTCCAGAAGACGTTGAAAGATCTATAATTCCGGTTGTGGGTGTTCCTGTCGAATCAAAGATTACACATTTTGCTCTTTGGGTACCACTATCTTTCATCCAGACATTAATATAATGAGTACCTGAGAAGGCTAAATCTGTGTAATCATATCCCAGGCTATCAACTTCTGCAATCGTTTTTTCTGTTGTAAAAGGACCTATACAATTCGATTTTCTCATCATAACATAAATGCTATCATGTTCAGGTGGAGTATAATGATGAAAATAGTCGAGCCAAACTATTGTTACATGATCAAAAGGATTATATGAAGTTATTGATGGAGCCATTTGATTTGAGTTATGAGGAGCATGTATTCTTATTGTTGTTGAATCAGCAAGTCCAGTATCGTTTACAGTAGTACCTATTATATTGCTTTCAATACCTCTGGGTGCATCGTCTTCCCAAACCACAAAGTAGCAATCGTTTGTAATACCAATCTTTGGACTAATCTGATTTAAACCTGCGTTAATTATCACGAATTGTTGAGCTGAAATAATTGTAGTTAAAAGAATAGAGCATAACAATAGTTTACGTATCATGATTCCTCCTGCTTTCATTATTTTTTTATTACTTTGCTTAGTTGCGACGCAGCCAATTCGATATCTGCATTTGGCAATGTCATTGAAAATCTAACATATTTTTTCCCACTTGAGCCCATTGCTTCCCCTGGCATTGTAATTATCCCAGCTTTTGCTATCAAGAACTCAGAAAACTGAAGGGAATTTTCAAAAGTATCTGGTATCTTTGTCCAAATATAAAATGTAGCGTCATCGTTAAAAGGTTCAAGGTCTAATTTTTTCAAAACATCAGAAAAATACAAAATTCTCTTTTTATATATATCTCTTATAGAATCGGTAAGTGACAATTAATTGTCTAGGGCGTTTTTCCCAGCATATTGTATAGATTTAAAAACTCCTGAGTCGATGTTCTTTTTCATGATTTTTAAGGCATCGATGACATCGGAATTTCCCACTGCATAGCCGATACGCCACCCACTCATATTGAATGTTTTAGAAAGTGAATGAAATTCTATCGCTACGTCTAAAGCTCCATTAACCTCAAGAATCGAGTAGGGAGCTTCGTCAAAATAAATTTCATTATATGCAGCGTCATTAACTATTATAAAACCATATCTATGAGCGAGTTCCACTAATTGTTCCATAAAGTTTTGATCCATTGTTTTTGTTGTGGGATTATTTGGATAATTTATACTTACAAGTTTTGTGTTAGATTTAATCTGTTCTAAATCTGGTAGAAAATGATTTTTTTCCAATAGTGGAAGAGGATAAGGTTCACCATTAGCGAAAACAATCCCCGCTTTAATAACTGGATATCCTGGTTCAGTAAAAGCTGCAATATCTCCTGAGTCTAAAATTGCCATTGGAAGATGAAAAATTCCCTCTTTTGTGCCAATGAGAGCAATGATATTTTCATCTACAGAAAGTTTGATTTTGTATCTGTTAAGGAAGAAACGGGCTATTGATTGAAGGAAAAATTCTTCACCGGAGTATGATGGATATCGATGATTATTTACATCACAAAGTGCTGCAACTAAAGCACCTTGAATCTCCTTTGGCGGTGGAAGATCGGGATCACCGACACCCATATCGATTACTCGTTTTGTTTTGGAAATTTCCAATTTTAGCTTATCCAATCGAACAAAAGGATAAGAAGAAAAAAAGATAAATCAAGTGCTGGTTGATTATGATGTTGGTTTAGTGGTGGGT
>CAZLTJ010000060.1:0-13474 GCA_964562425.1 uncultured bacterium | reverse complement strand
TTATTTTTCTCCTCTTTGCTTCCGTCCTTTTTGCACAAACGATAAAACTAACACCAGTGGATACACTGTATCCAGACTCGACTAGAAGTGAAAGGGTTACTACAGCTCTTGCATCTCTTGGGGATATTAATAAGGATGGATACGATGATTTCGCTGCTTGTTATGCTTATAGAGGAGTTGGATCTTCATTGTATTATTATAATGTTAGTTCAAGAGTTGTGATTTACTACGGCAATCCAGAATGGGATTTTTCATCTAAATTAGAAATAAACTTTATTAGTGATGCTACCGATGGGTGCATAATTGATCCTATATCAACAATAGAAAATATTGGAGATGTGAATGGTGATGGTTGGGATGATATTGCATTGGGAATGCCATTTTGGTTCAATCATGTTTATTTTCCAACAGGGAGAGTTTTTTTGTTTTTTGGTGGAGATCCTATGGACACCACTGTTGATTGGACAATGACTGACACATCTTTTTTTTATTCATATTATGCTGAATTTGGTCGAAACATTACAGGTGTTGGAGATTGGAACTCGGATGGATATGATGATTTCGTTATATCTGCTCCTTCTTGCGAAGGAGGTATTGGTTATGAAGGTCAAGTTTATTTTATTTGGGGTGCCGATCCTCCTGATACGGATTCATATATTAGATGGAGTGGAGATTATTTTAATAGATATGGCATAGCAATGGCTGGAGTAGACCTTAATAGAGATGATACGAAAGAGCTTTATATTGGAACTCAATTAGGATGCATGAGTCTTCCATGTGATACAATAAGTCGAGTTTTCCAGCAAAAACTGGGCTCGAGAGATACAATTCTTTCTGAATTTCCTCATATGATATTTTGTAACGGAGAATTCTGTATGAGCCCCATAGAAGATTTATCGAAAAAAGGTGATGTTTTACTTTGTCATTTTGGAATATATTATACTTCAGCTTTTTGGTTTTTTAAATTGTTTGAAATTAGACATGTAGATTCTCTAATTTGCACTCGAATAAATATATCTTCTATAATAGGTATCTCTGATACAACAATGCTTCCAGCAATGACAAATATAGTGCCAGTAACCGACCAAAGTGGTGATGGTTCGAAAGATGTTGCATGTATAATAGGTGAAACTAGAAGCACAATGTCTGTGTTTAATATTAAACTATACATTCTCGATCCAGTTTTTGATTATAATGTGATCTATGAATATAGCATAGATTATGAGGATATTTCTCGTTATCTCAATTACTATGTAAAAATAATTTCATTAGATTTTAATGGTGATGGGCAAAGCGAAATAATTGTTAAGGGAGAAAGAAATGTTTATGTATATACATTGGGTAAATATGAAGACATCACTAATTGTACATCATCTTCAAAAACAAATGGTAATACATCTTGTATCTGTAATAAAATTCTACACTTTAATTCCCCGACAAATCAACAAGTTTCAATTAATGTATACACTATCAATGGAAGAAAAGTAATATCTAAACAGATTAATGCCAGAAAGGGAAGTAATCGATTTGTTTTAGATAATCTTGGACAAGGACTTTACTTTTATGTAGTAAATTTTGCTAAGTATGATGACATTATAAAAGGTAAGATGATAAATATTAACTAATCATGCATAAAGTAAACCATAATGTCCTTATTGACAATTAATTATTTTTTACATAAAAATATTTTTCACTTGACAAAATGAAATTCATCCATAGACATTACTTAATAGCATATTTTATTAGGAGATCATTATGAAGAATTTGATTGTTATTTTTCTCCTCTTTGCTTCCGTCCTTTTTGCACAAACGATAAAACTAACACCAGTGGATACACTGTATCCAGACTCGACTAGAAGTGAAAGGGTTACTACAGCTCTTGCATCTCTTGGGGATATTAATAAGGATGGATACGATGATTTCGCTGCTTGTTATGCTTATAGAGGAGTTGGATCTTCATTGTATTATTATAATGTTAGTTCAAGAGTTGTGATTTACTACGGCAATCCAGAATGGGATTTTTCATCTAAATTAGAAATAAACTTTATTAGTGATGCTACCGATGGGTGCATAATTGATCCTATATCAACAATAGAAAATATTGGAGATGTGAATGGTGATGGTTGGGATGATATTGCATTGGGAATGCCATTTTGGTTCAATCATGTTTATTTTCCAACAGGGAGAGTTTTTTTGTTTTTTGGTGGAGATCCTATGGACACCACTGTTGATTGGACAATGACTGACACATCTTTTTTTTATTCATATTATGCTGAATTTGGTCGAAACATTACAGGTGTTGGAGATTGGAACTCGGATGGATATGATGATTTCGTTATATCTGCTCCTTCTTGCGAAGGAGGTATTGGTTATGAAGGTCAAGTTTATTTTATTTGGGGTGCCGATCCTCCTGATACGGATTCATATATTAGATGGAGTGGAGATTATTTTAATAGATATGGCATAGCAATGGCTGGAGTAGACCTTAATAGAGATGATACGAAAGAGCTTTATATTGGAACTCAAGCAGGATATAGCTTTAGTCGTCCATGTGATATAATAAGTCGAGTTTTCCAACAAAAAATAGGCTCGAGAGATACAATTCTTTCTGAGTTTCCACATATGATATTATGTAACGGAGAATTCTGTATGAGCCCAATCGATGATTTATCGAAAAAAGGTAATGTTTTACTTTGTCATTTTGGAACTTCCCCTTTCTGGTTTTCTAAATTGTTTGAAATTAGATATGTAGATTCTCTAATTTGCACTCGAATAAATATATCTTCCATAATAGGTATCTCTGATACAATACTTCCAGTAATGACAAATATAGTTCCAGTAACCGACCAAAGCGATGATGGTTCGAAAGATGTTGCATGTATAATAGGTGAAACTAGAAGCACAATGTCTGTGTTTAATATTAAACTATACATTCTCGATCCAGTTTTTGATTATAATGTGATCTATGAATATAGCATAGATTATGAGGATATTTCTCGTTATCTCAATTACTATGTAAAAATAATTTCATTAGATTTTAATGGTGATGGGCAAAGCGAAATAATTGTTAAGGGAGAAAGAAATGTTTATGTATATACATTGGGTAAATATGAAGACATCACTAATTGTACATCATCTTCAAAAACAAATGGTAATACATCTTGTATCTGTAATAAAATTCTACACTTTAATTCCCCGACAAATCAACAAGTTTCAATTGATGTATACAATATCAATGGAAGAAAAGTAATATCCAGACAGATTAATGCCAGAAAGGGAAGTAATCAATTTGTCTTTGATAATCTTGAACAAGGACTTTATTTTTATGTAGTAAATTTCGCTAAGTCTGATGACATTTTTAAAGGTAAGATAGTAAATATTAATTAAACATATATAAAGTAAACCATAATATCCTTATTGACAAATAATTATCTTTTACATAAAAATATTTTCTACTTGACAAAATGAAATTCATCCATAGACATTACTTAATAGCATATTTTATTAGGAGATCATTATGAAGAATTTGATTGTTATTTTTCTCCTCTTTGCTTCCGTCCTTTTTGCACAAACGATAAAACTAACACCGGTAGATACACTGTATCCAGATTCGACTCGAGGTGAAAGGTTTGTTACAGCTCTCGCATCTTTGGGGGATATTAATAAGGATGGATACGATGATTTTGCGGTTGGGTATTCTAGGGCTTATACTCACCATTGGACGGGGGAGTATGACTCTCGAGTTGTTATTTATTATGGTAATCCAGAAATGAGATTTAACCCAGGATTGGAAATAAATTTTAAGAGTAAGTTTGGTGACTTTTTTTGGGCTGCACCAATAATCAAGATAGAAAATGTCGGCGATGTGAATGGGGACGGTTGGGATGATATACTACTGGGAATGCCTGGATGGTTTGTATATAAATATGGTAGAGTGTTTCTATATTATGGTGGTAATCCTATGGATACTGTCTTAGATTGGACATTTGCAGATACAATTTTGCATTGGTGCCACGAATTTGGGACGAATATAACTGGGATAGGTGATTGGAATTCCGATGGATACGATGATTTTGTTATATCTGGATATTGGGATGATGTTGAATGTCTTGGTCAAGTTTATTTTATTTGGGGTGCCGATCCTCCTGATACGGATTCATATATCTTATGGGAAGGTGAAGCATGGTTTGAAAAGTTTGGCATTGGATTAGCAGGTGCAGACCTCGATGGTGATGGGAGAAAAGAACTATATATTGCTAATGCGCTATTTTACGCTTCTGGTTTTCCATCGGATTCTTTTGTTAGATTGTTCCGACAAAATTTAGTTTCAAAGGATATTATTTTTAGTTTCAAAGTAGACTCGATTTATGATGAAGGTTTTGTAACTTTGAGTGTTGCAGAAAATCTCTATAATGATAGTTCAGATGTACTATATTACCAATTTTTAGATGCTAATGGAGTATGTATCTTTTCATCCGATACATTTCTACTAATTGAAGTTAAGTATTCAGAGGTAACTCATTCAATAGAACTAAATGAAATCGATATTGCTACTAAGATTGGTATTATAGGTAGAGAAATGCCTGTTAGTACAAGTATAGTACAGGTTACGGATTTAACCGGAGATGGAGTTGATGAGGTTGTTAGCTTGATCAGAATATACACACCGAGTACTTTAGGAGTATGCGAACCTGAAAAATATGTCTATACATCTACAAAAATATACATATTCGATCCTGTAGATGATTACTCGGTGATTTATCAAGAATCAACGGAGGACATCTGGTATAAACCAGATAATTTGATTTCATTGGATTATAACAATGATGGTCAAAGTGAATTAATTATTCAAAGACTTAGACTTTTTGGGGGAATACAAATATTTACTTTTGGCGAATATCCTAAAGTAACAGAAAAACCGATTGTAGAAAAATCTAACTATTATTTTGCAAATTATTACAACAATACTTTTCATTTTTATTCACTAACGGATCAGGAAGCTTTTATTGAAATATACGATATTTCTGGCAGAAAAGTTATAAGCAAAGAAATATATGTCAGAAAAGGAAACAACGAAATTATAATAGAGAATTTATCTCAAGGTTTATTCCTGTATAAAATCACATTCAAGAATACAGATGTCATGTATAAAGGTAATATGATAATAATTAACTAAAATCGAGGAGGTTAAAATGTTAAAAAAAACAAAAGTTCTATTTCCTTTGTTATTTGTGTTGTTAATATTTGAAATTGGGAATTCGGATATTATAGACTCTTTAACTTTCTCAAGTAATAATATCGATACAACTCAGGATAGTATTTTCTATAGGATTTACTATGATGGTTTATCTTTATATTGTAACCAGGAAGGAGAACCTGATCTTCCGTATGTGATATTTAGATATTTGATTCCACGAGATGAAGATGTAGATAGTATAACAGTTGGTAATATCGATACTTCTTTTTTCGGTAATTTATTAGTTTATCCTGTACAAGGGGAATGTGGTACGTGTATGGAGGACACACTAATTCCAGAATTTATAGATCCAGATTCGACAATATATTCTAGTCAGAGTCCTTTTCCAACGAATATATGCACACTGTTATCTAACGATTTATACAATGGTTCTCATAAGATTGCTTCGATTGGAATTTCGCCTTTGTCGTATGTTGGTGCTGATACACTTCTCTATTTGAATTGTAAAGTAAGATTTACTCTTCATACAAGCTCTTCAAATGATACAGGTTATACTGTTGCGATGAGAACAACTCTTGGTAATAAAATGGTTAGGAATAGTTTAGAATCTTTAATTGAAAATGACGATGATATCGATAACTATGCATATTTTCCTAGTCCCGATGAAGATGCCCTGGATTATTTAATTATTACAAGAGACTCACTTAAAAATTATTTTTATTGTTTCAGAGAATGGAAAAGAGATAAAGGATATAAAATCGATTGGAGAACAGTAGAATGGATAAACTCAAATTATCCTGGTTCGGGGGATTCAATAAAAATTAGAAACTATTTACGTATTGCTCATGAGGATTCAGGGATCATTTATGTACTCTTAGGTGGGGATTTTCAAAATGTTCCGGGTTGGGGTGTTCAACCAGGTGTTGCTGGGTATAACGATAATAAATATAGAGATTTGACTTCAGATGTTGGTTTTGAAATAGTTGCTACACGCGTACCAGTTCTTTATAAATACGATGTTTTAAGATGGACTGATAAATTGAAACAGTATGAAAAATATCCAGGTAAAGGAAATTATTCATATCTCGATCGAGGTTACCTTCACCAAGCGGATATTTTACAACATTATGATTTTGTATCCCGATTTCGAACAGCAGGATTCGATGATTTAATAAATTATACAACAATAGATGAAGAAAATTGTCCTCCATTAAGTACTACTTGCTATCCAACTGAGCCAAAAGGAACAACTGTATTAAATCATATAAATGGAACAACATTAAATCCTAATAAACATATAATAGGGATATACGGACACGGTAACCCTTGGGCTATACTTACAAAAGCTCGAGGTAATGGAATGACCAGTTGTATGTCTTTTGTAGGTTCAGAATCCGGAGTAGATGTTTCTAGTGGAACTCATAATTCTTATCTAACTAATTTAAACAATGCTGGATATCCTAGTCTAATGATTAATGGAACTTGCGGAAATGGAATGTTATCTTTTGATAATTATCCATCCGAGGATGATATAGATGGTCCGCTTGTCAATAGGCAACTCCCAGAAATTTTTCTTTTTATGGAAGATAAAGGGGGACCTGCTTATTCTGGTGGTAGTATACAAGGTCTTACAACATGGGATGTACGTAATATTACTAATTTCTATTCTGAACTGGTAAGTGATCCTATTTATGGTTATGCAGTTGCGAATGGCAACTTTAATGACAAGATGATTTTCTACGGTGATCCAGCAATGTATGTTTGGCATTATAGCAATATGAGAGAGCTTTATGCGGAAATTATTGATTGTAACACTATTATTGTTTGGTCATGTGACGATGAAGTTTGTTATTTAACGGGGCATGAGGGTATAAATGTATCTTTAGTTGATACTTTGGGTAGAAGATATAACGCGATTGCTAATGATGCTGGTTACGTTGATTTTGATGATTTTGATGATTGTCTAAGAAGATCAGAATTTTCAAGATTTACTGTTAGTTATCCAAATTACGTTCCAATAACTGCTCTTGGTAAGAATGCATTTCCAGTTGCGGATATTCTTTTATACGGTAGATATGTATTCTTTTCAGATTGTGTAATTCATGATGCAGTTACAGTTATAATAGATCCTGGAACTGAGATAATGCTAGATAAATTAGCTCCGTGGGATTCTTCAGGTGTGGATAACAAAATTGAAATAATCGTTAATGGTCGACTTGAAGTTAATGGCACTGAAGATCATCCTGTTAAATTCATGTCATATTTGGATACTAACCAGACTGCCTCTGCAGGAGATTGGTACGGAATAAAAGTTGAAGATGGTGTAGCTAAGATTAAAAATGCCCGAATAGAACACGCATATATTGCAGTAAAAGCCGGTGCAGGTGCAGATACGGTAGATATAAACAAAACTGAGATTTATAAAGCACAGTTGACGGGAATTAGAGCAGAAACAGACAATGTGAAAATCGATTCATGCGATATCGATAGCGTTGGAACATATGCAATTTATTTAATCGATAACGCAACTGCGGATGTTACATACAACGAAATAACAATGGGTGCTCAAGGCACTTATGGGATTTTTGCTACAAATGTTGATGGACAGGGGTTGAATATTTATAGAAATATTATTCAAAATCCAGAATACGGTATATATCTTAATAACTCGAATGCTTCGACAATAAGACGAAACGAGCTTTCAAGAAATGGCGGTGGTATTGGAATAACTATCAACGGCACTGCACCTACTATTGATAGCTGCAGAGTAACTGGCTACGAACAAGCGGTTGTGCTTTCTGGTAGTAACTCGACTTTCTCACAGAATATTTTCGATAACTATATATGGGCATTCTATAACGACCAGGGTGGTGCACCAAGCATGCAAAATGCAAAAAATAGCTTCCGGACTATTCCAACAGGACCGGGATACTATGTTAGAAACGATAATCAAGGTTTTACGCTTAATGCAGATAGTAACTGGTGGGGTATACCTAATCCAGATTCGACGAAATTTATTGGTCCTATTAGTTTCTTTCCGTGGTTAAACAGCGATCCCAATACTGGTTGGGGTAAAAAAGAGCTTATAACTACTCCATTACCTGAAAAACAATACCTCACAATATTCCCTAATCCATTTAATCTCACAACGACAATAAGATACACCGTTCCTAGTGATGCTCGTGTAGTATTAAAAATTTTCGATATGACTGGTAAGAAGATTGATATACTCGTTAATGCCAAGCAGCACGCTGGTGAATATGTTGTAGTTTGGGACGGTACTAATAGTATTGGAAATGCTGTTTCTTCGGGAATATATCTATTTTGTCTTATAATAGATGGTGAGGAAATTCAAACGCAAAAAGCCATTCTTTTAAAATAGGAGGTATAAATGAAAATTCGAACAATTGGCATATTCGCAACAATAATTATTGCTTTCAATTTCATTGGAGCTGAAGAAATAACACTATCTCCTGAGAGCTTTGATACAACTACCGTTTTGGAAGTCAGTAAAACTTCTCTGGAATTTAGCTTACCTCAATCAACTTCTTCAGGTATAACTATTACAGGTGCTGATCATTGTATTTTAAGTGTTCCAGTTTCTTACAGCATCACAATTTCATCTATTATACGAGACACTCTTATTCCACCTATTATTAAAGGGAAACTAGTTTTATCGAAAGATATTTCAAGTCCATCATTATCCGAGGTTAGTCCAAGTATTATAGATATTATAGGTTTACTTAATACTTCAGGAGATACTTTAGTATTCAATATTACTGAGGTTGCAAATACTTGGTATAAGGATGAATGGGATAATTTTGAAGTTAAAATTGAGCTTCCAAAAATTATGAAAGTATCAACAGGAAAGATTAAATTAATTCCAAAATTGGATTAGTTTTATGCAATTAACACACAGTTTTTTCCGATGCTTTTCGCTTTGTAAAGAGCTTTATCGGCTTTGGTTGTTATTATTTGGTCTGTTGAGCATTCCGGGAACGATGATATCCCGCAGCTAAACGTAACATTGAATTCTGAGAATTCCGATTGGTGCTTTATATTAGCGAAATTGTTGCGTATTCTATCCAGAACTTTCATTGCGTTGATTAAGCTTGTATCTGGAAGAATTATTGCAAATTCATCTCCACCGTAGCGACCTATTATGTCGGTTTTTCTTACAAGTTGTTTAAAAAGTCGGGCAAGATTTTTTAAAACTCTATCTCCAATCAAATGACCGTATGTGTCATTAACAATTTTAAAGTCATCTATATCGATCATTGCATAAGACAGACGGGATTGATCTCTCTTAGCTTTAACAATTTGAATGTTCAGTTGTTCCTTTGTTCCCGTATGATTCAAGAGTCCTGTGGAACTGTCGCGGATCATAAAAGATCGTAATATGCGAAGTCTTTTGGCTCTTGCGGTCACAGTGGATATGAGGAATTCCGGAATTATGGGTTTGATAAGAAAATCATCGGAACCTATTCTCATTGCCTCTAATTGCTTACCTGTATCTTTTCCGGATGATAGCAGTATAACCGGGACACAGATAAATGTAGTTTCCTGTCGGATTATTGCGGTTATTTCAAGATCTGTAAGCCTTGAATTATGTATGTCCACTAAAACAAGCTCAGGATTAAATTCTGTCATAGTTTTAAGGATTCTTTCAGGTTGCATCAGAATTTTCACTATCATATTAGCAGATCGCAGTATGGAAGAGTAATATTGTGCCTCGAGTTGATCGTCATCTACTATTAGCACTTTATATTGTATGTTCTGCCTGAATATATTTAATTTGTCAATACTATCAATTAATTCAGAAACCTCAAAAGGTTCTCTAAAAAGAGCATCTCCTCCAGCTTTTACAACTCTCAATCGGGTGTCAAAATCATCTTTTTTTGTGACAAAGAATACAGGAATGTCGATATAAGAAGTTTTCAGTTTTCTGATTTCATTAATTACTTCACGATTTTCGATTATATAATCTGTGTCAATAATTATTACTGATGGTTTAGAATTAGATATCATACTTACTAAATCCCGAATCTCGGAGCAATAAGCTATTGAACAGCCAAAATACGTTAATTGATCTATTAAATCGTCGAAGAAATTCTCTTCCTTCGATAGAATATATATCAATTCAATTCTATCCAGCTGCTCGGGGTTTAGGAGTGAGTTTTCATAATCCCCCTTAAAAAGACTATTTTGATTTGTATCGTACATACAGAAACCTCAAAGCATTGTTGTTACGATTATATTAATCTCAATGCTGATATTTCATCTACTTTCAAAATAAATATATACATTATTGAAATGAATTAAACAGAGAATTATTTTTTTTTCGAATTATTTTGTTTGAAACTAAAAGGTGTTTATTCTTTTGCACATCTTGTTTATAATATATTATTAACAATTCATATGTTATAAAGTATAAATATGATATTTCACTTAAATTCGTAGTTTATTTGTTGCTTATCGTTTGTCAAATATGCATTTTGTTATATCTTAATAAGCAATAATCGAAAAAAAAAGGCGGATTTATTCCGCCTTAACTTAAATGTATCGTGAAAAGCATTGTTATTTTAGATACAGAACTTTAGTGCTATATGTTTTATTGCCTTTTATTGCTTTAATAAGGTAAATTCCTGAATTTAATTGATTGCCTGGTTGCCAATTGAAATTGCTTCCAGAAACAGTTGTTTTATAAATGCATTTCCCAGAGAGATTAAGGATTTCAATTTTCGACTCAGTTGGCACAATTATTCTGCACGAGGAATTAAAAGGATTGGGAAAAGCAGTTAATATAGTTCTAATTGGTGTTTGAGTTTTGGATTCGGAAATATACGAAACTCCATACTCATCGGCTCCCATATCATAGTTTGCACCGTGTGGTCTTATACCACGTTCAAAATCCTTTGATGAAGCCCATATTGTATCGCTCGTAAAAGGAGAAACACAGTGTTCATTTCCTCGATCTACGCATGGGGATGCTGATGAAAGATGCAACTCGGTGTCCTCAAAATCCGGATTATTATTAATATTTCCCGGACCCCATTCAATGATACATGGAGATAGAAAAATGCAAGAACCCAAGGATTGATCAATATTTGTATAGGCGACATAAAGACTGCAATAATTGAGACTTAACCATTTTACAAATATTTCCTGCCCACCACCTAAGGTTCGATTCTCCCAAAATATATTATTTAACAGAACAGGATGCGAGTGCTCGATGCAATACAATCCACCACCGAAACCACCTTCATTTTGAGTTATTGTGTTATTTACTAAGAGTGCATTGGAATTAAAGAGATATAAACCACCTCCACCATCTCGATCACCGATACCTGTTGCAATATTATCATGAATCATGTTGTTTTCAATTCTTGGACTTGAATTCTTGATGTAAAATCCAGCTCCGTTAATAGCTTCGTTTTCTTTTATAATATTTCCATCTATTATTGGATTTGCATCGAGGATATAAACACCACCACCGTCTATTCTGGATTCATTTCTCTGAATGATATTTCCCTTGATTATAGGCTGCGAGCCGTTACCACAATATATGCCTCCGCCTAATTGGGAAGAACGATTATCGATGAATATGTTGTTATATAATCTTGCATTGGAACCAAATGACATTGAAACAGCACCACCATTTTCACCTGAGCAATTTGATATTATACAATCTTTAATAACAGGACTGGTGCCAACGCAGTAAATTCCACCTGTATTGCCGTTTATAATTGTAAGTCCATCGATTACACAATTAGTACCTTCATCATTCCTGAAATAGAACGCTGGTCCTATACTTTCACAGTCGATGGTACATGCTTCAGCGCCAGATGCCGATTTTATCACAAAAGTTGAGTTGTTAAAATCTATTGCAGCATTTCCTCCACTTGTAAATCTACCGTCTGAAAGTACAATTGTATCAACGGCAAAAGCGAACACTCCAGCACAACAATTTATCATTGCATCCATGATTGTAGGATAGTCCTCTGGTACTCGAACGGTTATCGGTTCAAAGGTATGTATATCGGGAAACCTGGGTGCGGCAAGATTTACAAGAGCCTGCGCTACTATATCATATCCAGCAGGTCTATCCGTTGGAAGATTGTACCATCCATCTGTTAGACCACCCCAACCGAAATTGATGTGAAATTCACCGCTATCTTTATATCCGTCACAAACTACACAATGTCCCGGTGGTGATCCAGTAGAGGAGTGAAGGCTCATAGGTGCGGGTTTTCTATCTTTTATGCTCTGTGCCAATATAGAATAAAAAGTTGGTGCGGAAGGACCCATACTATAACCCGTAGCGAATCTCCATTTGCTTAAAAAAGGAGTAATAGAAACTGAAGCACTTGTTGCAGTTCGAGTATAATTCGCACGAACACTGACGCCACATGCAAAAAGAAGATCGGCTATTACAGAAGTATCGGGAAATATACAGTAACCATTGTAATCTATTGTATCCATCGAGGCGCTTGGTGCATCGACGCGTCCAACACTTACGGTATAACTCTCAGATGAATTAAAAGATACATCCGCAGGATACTCCCAATAGTTTAAAACTTGCCCGATGGCGAGAGGTACGCAACCTGTAACGCACCTATCTCCCGATCCCGGATCTATGGGACATTTATCGTTGTATGGAGGACTCTGATCCCAGTGTGTATCTATGAGTGGTCCATAAACTGCTATCATAGCCATTCTGCTTAGAAATAAACTATCGGAATTTAAATATGAATCCCACATTTGGTTATTTCGATTAATTAATTGTTGTGACACTAAGTTTAGAGTATTTAGACGTTTATTCATATCCGATCTAAGTATATGTAAAAGAATGTTCCGTGGTGTTTCGTCGAAATAAAAATCTGATGTATATGAATAGGCAATTACAGGTCGAATATCTGTATCTATTGAAACAACAATGTATCCCCAGGGTTTAAGCATGAAAACATACGCCAATGTTTTCTTGGATTCTGGATCAGCAAGTATTTGGAATTTAGAAATTGAAAATTCTATAAATTTTTCCTTGATTTCCTGTTGTTTATTCTGTTTGGAAAGCCTTTCGATATTAATTTGATTCTGAGCAACAATATTCGCCATTTCTGGATTTATAGGTTCTGGTATTACTGGTGCACTTAATCCAATTAGCAGAATAATTAAAATTGTTGCTGAAGTTAAACAGTATTTCATTTTTCCCTCCTTATTAAACACATTACAATATAATATTTTTTATATCTTTGCATCTATGAGTACAATACCAGC
>CAZLTJ010000059.1:7835-13533 GCA_964562425.1 uncultured bacterium | reverse complement strand
TAATTGGCCCCTGCAATCATTCATTTGTCTTTGTCCTGTCCTGTAATTTCAAAATAACACCTATTAAAATAAAAACCTAATACCGCGAGAGCATCAAAGTCAATAGGTTTGGGTGGTTCTTGACTTGTACCATAGAGGGTAGTTTTACAAATTGTATCAGCTTCCGTTGAAGTAAGTAAATCACATGCATGTGTTTTATATGGGTGAACCAACATCATTTTTAAATCGAATCCCATCTTCTCCTCCTTAAATAAATTTATAATTTAAATAAGTTATATGGTAGTGAAGTGTCAATAATTATATTGACATTTTCAGAATAATTCATATTTTATTGGTGTATTTTTAAAGGAGGATGAATCATGCGAAAAAGTGTTATTATTTTATCAATTCTATTTATCGTAGCTCTATCTTTTGCTGGGTGGAAAAAAGTTTTCGATCGTTACTCATTTCGTGATGCAGTCCAGACGCCAGATGGTAATTTTTTGATTATTGGAGGTAAATGGGGAGATTTCCCAAGTACTAGGAATTATTTATATTGGCGGCATATATATCGAGAAACCGGACTTACTATACCGGGTCATACATATAAGGATCCAGATGATTGTCATAGATCCCGTGTTATAAAAACCAAGGATAAAGGTTATTTGATAACTGGTGAAGACGGTTCTACTAGTAAAATAATTGCTATTAAATTAGATAGTTCTTTATCACTTCAATGGCGAAAAATGCATGGCAGAACTGGTTACCATTCTAATATAAGAGCTTGTTGTATACGTAATGGTGGATATTTCCTTTTTCATTACCTTTCTGATTATACAAGTAGATTTAATCTCATCAAATTAGATAGTCTGGGTGATTCAATTTGGGTAAAAGATTACGATACTTTAATCGCTCTTCCTCCGGATAGTTATGATACATACCCTAAATTTGTTGTTAATACCTTCGATGGGAATTATATCTTTGGTTTGCATATACGATGTGATTGGATTCCATACGTGGATACGTCATACTTGTTTATAAAGATCGATGAGTCGGGCGATATTATATGGAAGAAAAGTTCTGATATTACATACACTGAAAGTTCATGCCGTCCCACATTTGATAGTTCTTTTATTCATGTAGGTTATGATTATCTACCAGATCATGAAATAGTGGTTACAAAGTATGATCGAGAGTTCGACATAATCCTTTGGAGAAAAACATATTGTTATAAAAAAGTTCCTTTTGATATAATTCAAACTTCTGACAGTGGATATGCGATATTTGGACGTAAACCAAACTATGATTCTACAGGAACATATCTAAACAGTCACATGTTTCTAATGAAATTAGATCCAAATGGCGACAGTCTTTGGTGTAAAATATATGACGAAGACACCTGTTTTAGTGTATATTCCTTTGTGTTATTAGACGATGGTGGCTTTCTTATGCTTGGTGGCAAAGTTCCAAATTCTATTTTGATTCTCACCGATTCGCTCGGGGATGTTCGGGTTTCCGAGTCGCTATCGCAAAAACCGGAGGAATTCTCTGTCACAGTTTCGCCCAATCCGTTCAATTCATCGTGTGCGATAATGATATTTCAACAAGGGGCTTCAGCCCCTTGCGCAACAGTGAAGGTGGAGATCTTCGATTTGCGAGGAAGATTAGTATCGGCATTATCCTCTTCTATCGAGGGTCATAAGGCACCGAGTTCAAAGAGAAGTTACATTTGGCAACCAGAGCAATCGGTTAGCTCGGGAATATACATCGTGAAAGTTTCTACCGATAATCGATCTACCAGTAAAAATATTTTGTACCTCAAATAGGTGTTGAGTTTCCCCAGAGATAGTATTCTAAAACTTTTATCCTGTATTTTCATTTTCTAAGCTATCAAAAAGGAGGTGTCAATAAATATATTGACAATCCTAAAATAATTCATATTTTATTGGTATATTTTTAAAGGAGGGTGAATCATGCGAAAAAGTATTATTATTTTATCAATTCTATTTATCGTAATTCTATCTTTTGCTGGGTGGAAAAAAGTTTTCGGTCGTTACTCATTTCGTGATGCTGTCCAGACGCCAGACGGAAATTTTCTCATTGTAGGAAAGGAAGCAGCAGATTTCCCTGATACTAGGAATTATTTATATTGGCGGCATATATATCGAGAAACCGGACTTACAATACCGGGTCGTGTGTATAAGGATCCAGATGATAGTAGAGGATACTACGTTATAAAAACCAAGGATAAAGGTTATTTGATAACTGGTAGAGCTGGTAAAATAATTGCCATTAAATTAGATAGTTCTTTATCACTTCAATGGAGAAAAATGCACGGTAGGCTTGGTTATACCGATGCCCCAATTACTTGTTGTACACAAGAAGGTGGATATTTCCTTTTTCATTGCCTTTCTAATCATACAAGTAGATTTAATCTCATCAAATTAGATAGTCTTGGTGATTCAATTTGGATAAGAGATTACGATAGTTTAATCGGTACTCCTCCGGATAGTTATGATACATACCCTAAATTTGTTGTTAATACCTTCGATGGGAATTATATCTTTGGTTTGCATATACGATGTGATTGGATTCCATACGTGGATACGTCATACTTGTTTATAAAGATCGATGAGTCGGGCGATATTATATGGAAGAAAAGTTCTGATATTACATACACTGAAAGTTCATGCCGTCCCACATTTGATAGTTCTTTTATTCATGTAGGTTATGATTATCTACCAGATCATGAAATAGTGGTTACAAAGTATGATCGAGAGTTCGACATAATCCTTTGGAGAAAAACATATTGTTATAAAAAAGTTCCTTTTGATATAATTCAAACTTCTGACAGTGGATATGCGATATTTGGACGTAAACCAAACTATGATTCTACAGGAACATATCTAAACAGTCACATGTTTCTAATGAAATTAGATCCAAATGGCGACAGTCTTTGGTGTAAAATATATGACGAAGACACCTGTTTTAGTGTATATTCCTTTGTGTTATTAGACGATGGTGGCTTTCTTATGCTTGGTGGCAAAGTTCCAAATTCTATTTTGATTCTCACCGATTCGCTCGGGGATGTTCGGGTTTCCGAGTCGCTATCGCAAAAACCGGAGGAATTCTCTGTCACAGTTTCGCCCAATCCGTTCAATTCATCGTGTGCGATAATGATATTTCAACAAGGGGCTTCAGCCCCTTGCGCAACAGTGAAGGTGGAGATCTTCGATTTGCGAGGAAGATTAGTATCGGCATTATCCTCTTCTATCGAGGGTCATAAGGCACCGAGTTCAAAGAGAAGTTACATTTGGCAACCAGAGCAATCGGTTAGCTCGGGAATATACATCGTGAAAGTTTCTACCGATAATCGATCTACCAGTAAAAATATTTTGTACATCAAATAGGTGTTGAGTTTTTTGCATTAGTCCTCTTTATTCTCATCATGAACGATCTTTCTAAAACTGCATCGATATTAGGCAGTATTGCAGGTGCGAAAGTACGGAGGGGATACAGATTTCCGTTTGGGGGATGGATTAGGCTCGAGCATAGATGGCATAATAAAATCGGGCTATTATTCATAAAAACAGAAGGCTTGTTTCTGACACCTTTATTGCCAAAGGTCTACGGAGGATGGTGCAGTCCGCTTCAGGGATTTTACTTAATTGAGTCGGGATTAGCCAAAAATAACATGCTTGTTATAAAATTCGTCCGAGAAGATAAGCAACGTTATATGTTGCTGAGTCGCAATAGCTTCTGGAATCTCTTCATAACAAACGAGATAGGCAAAATTCTGTGGATTGCAGAGAAATCAAAAAAACATTCGATCGGTAATGTTATATCGATCCCCGAATACAATTTGGAATCTCCCGCAGAATCCTTGAAAGAAATCCTTCCACAGGGCATAGAACATTTCGAAAATGCAAAAGAGATCCTTTTACATAAGATTATTCATAGAGAGCTTAAGCAAAGGCTCAAACGCAATAAAAATGCACTTACCGCAGTACGTGGTGATTATGACAAATTAGGGAATCCAGAAAAAAACCGTGAACTTGCTAACGCAATTATGGCTAATCTCCACATAATAAAACCGCACTCTCACTTTGCAAAAATTACAGACCCGTATACGGGTGAGACTATACAAATAGAACTCGATCCAAAACTTTCACCAATCAAATACGCTGAAAGTCTTTATAAAAAAGCCCGACGAGCCAAACGCGGTAAAGAGAAAATTATTACACGATATCGTCAACTTTTAAGGTCACAACGAAATCTTATCAAGCTTTCGGAACTTGACAATATATACGAAACTGCTAAAGAATTGAACATCGATGTCGAAACTATACTAGGAGAATCCGAAAAAGACCGAAAAACACAAAAGGAAGAGAAACTTGGACCTGGTATTAAAAGAATGTTCTCATCGGATGGTTTCGAAATTCTAATCGGGAAATCCGCGGAATCGAATAACCGTCTAACATTTAAAATTTCAACCAAAACTGATATTTGGTTGCATGCAGAGAGCATAAAAGGTAGTCATGTAATAATTCGAGCAAAAGGAGCAGTGATTCCCAACACGACTTTGCTTCAGGCTGCAATGTTAGCTGCGTTCTACTCGGATTCAAAACATTCATCACTTGTTCCAGTCATATACACTGAACGTAAATACGTTCATCCAATCAGAGGACATCCCGGAAAAGTGCGAATAGACCGCAGCAAAACACTTATGGTTGAACCGAAAGGAGTCATTGCTCGTGATTAAGAGATATTGGATTTAGCGAAACGATTAGAAAAATTCTTAGAATTTTCTGTATGTTTACATATTGATTTATTACTCGTATTGATTATATTAATAATAGAAATTGCTTAAGGAGTTTTTATGTATAGAGCAACCATAATTTGTTTTTTAATATTTATTGCTGGGATAATTTGCGGTCAGGAAATTGAGAACCCAGAATCATTTTTAAACTCGATTCTCGATTCGACATATATCACTTATATAGATTACATCGAAACCGAAGAGTGTTCAATTGTCACAACAGAAGTTTGCATCGAACGAAACGGCTTATACATAAGAGCTCTTGAAATGCCAAATTTTACATTCTCCGAAAACGATGAGATAATAACTGAGAATAGAGTAGAACAACTTTCTTTCTGCCCACCAGATACATTTAAAATCGATATAGTATTGCTTCTGGATTTCTCCACCAGTATGGACCATGAAGTTACGACCTTTTTCGGATCGCTTCCTGCCTTTGTTTCGATACTAACACCGCTGGATTACCGAATTGCAATCGTTGTCTTCAACGGTTGTCCAGCGGAATATGACGGTGTTTGGCTCATCGATAGAACAGATTTTAGCAGTCCAAGCTGCGATTACTCGAGCACTGGTCCGGATATTTGGGCTGACAATTTTACAGACTTCTCATGCCTTTTTAGTGCTGTAATCGATGATCTTTATGATTGGCCACCAGTTCGGAGAGGTTCAGGTGGCGAGGACCAATACGGTGCAATTGTTAGAGCAAATGAAAGACTTACTTTCAGACCGGATGCGAGCAAATATTTCATTATGTTCACCGATGAACGACCTATTGTGGATAGATCCTGCACTCCCGCTTGGGAATACACCGATGAGGACCTCGACAGTATTATCGAATATTGTAATACAAATAACATTAGGGTATATCCAATCACTCCCCAAAATGGTGAGTTTGAATAC
>CAZLTJ010000059.1:0-7735 GCA_964562425.1 uncultured bacterium | reverse complement strand
TGTCCCGGCAAAGGACAGGCAATTTATCCTTATCCATGCGGTGGCATATCAACCTGTCCCGATCAATCCTTTGAATTCCGATTCTCAGCTGAAAATAATATATTCTATCCCGATTCCAATTCTCTATCGCTTGTAATTAACGAAGAGACGTTAGGCATTCATGATAGCAGAATCGATTTCATCGACTCCGTTCTTATTTTCCAACCGCTATCTGATTTTAACAATGGAGATACAGTTTGTGTATTGCTTACTGATGGAACAGATACTTTCTCTTGCCCCATGAAGGGAGATAGTTGCTATGCAATCATTGATCTTCAAGGACCAGTCTTTCCACGACTCGAACCGGAAGCTGGATCGGTTATACTTTACGATACGCTCAATATAGAGATTGAAATTTACGATTCCCTTGCAGGCACAGATTGGAGCGCAATTAATAGCGGAAATTTCTCGATAACAGTTAATTCAATTCCATGGTCTTTTGATATTACTATTACGCCACCACAAATAAACTTGAATCTTGAATCCGAAGGATTAGGCAGAGATAATGACGTTCAAGTTTGCATTACGGATATAATCGATGCACCGGATTACGATTACTGTCCACCCAACTCCTCAGATACATGTTGGAGCTTTACGCTAATTATACGTGAGGGTCCTATCGGTCAGAGAATTTTACCTGACCAAGAAATTATCTCAGCATGTGTAAATCAACAGATATGGATAACAATAACAGATAACGATGGTGTGAATGTCCCTACGATCGTTATAGCAATTAACGAAGATACGTTTACAATTTTCAACTACGAGTTAAGCTTCAGGAATGATACTCTGTATTTCACACCTTTGGAAGATTACTGGGCTGACAAAGAAACAGTGACTGTAAGCCTTATTAGAGCAGATGACAACACTAATTCTGAACTTCAAAATCCTTTCGAATGGACATTTTATATGGATTTGCTCGCACCACAAGCGGAAATGCTCGAGCCTGAAGACAGCAATTACACGATTAACATTAATCAACCAATTAAAATTAGCATATCGGACAATTTCGCAGGAATAGATCCTTCTAATTCGAAAATATTTATCAACGATATTGAATACAACTTTATCAACTCTCTTCAATCGCTGACAAACGGCAACAAATCAGGACGGATTTTATTTAATCCGCTAGAAAACGGATTAGTCTGGTTACCATCCGATACAGTTAATGTTTATTTATATCTCTGCGACGATCCCGATACCTGTGATGCAAACTGTGCTGAATATCATTATTCCTTCTGGCTTCCTCCATATCCTGGATGCACTCGACTTCCAAATCCGTTCACACCGAATAGTGATAATATAAACGATATTGTTCAATTTACGTTCCCAGGTATGATTTATAGCCCTGGACTTATATATATCTTTGATGTTCAAAACAAAATGGTTAAGGAAATAACAATACCCAAGGGGGTAGGTGCAAAGGAATTCGCTATCTGGGACGGTTCAGATAGCAACAATGACCCATTACCTCAGGGTTTATATATTTATTTAATAAAATCCGGTGGCGAAGTCGTATGTGAAGGCTCAATGACAATTGCCCGATAACAAACACATTAAACGATTTTCTAACAAAGGAAATTAAATGAAAAACAAACTTTATATAATTTTTTTTATTCTATTTGTTATTTCGATGTCTCACTCTTTCTGGGTAAAATGGTCTTACAGTGAGCTTAGATCGTTAGATTGGATGACATTTGGGTCCTCTGGAGCAATCATCGATTTAGGCAGCGATGTAAATACAGTAGGATCAGAACCCGACTCATGTATGGAAATTGTTATCGGCAGCGATGAATACTATAACTATTTCCCTGAAATTATGGATAGTGCCAGAGGAATTTGGAGATGTCTCGATGCATATGGAAACCTCGAATGGGCAATAAACACCAAAGCAGATGAATCGAGATGTTCTCCGGCTATTGCAGATTTTTATGGAGACTCACTTCTTGACATTATTGCTGGAACAACAAGCGGCTGGAATCTCGAAGCATTTGATAGATTAGGCAATTTCCTGTGGTTTTTTCCAAATCCTCTGCAACAGGATGGTACATACATGTGGCATTCCTCACCTGCTGTAGCGGATATAATCCCTTCGATCGACGGTCTTGAAATTGTCATTGGTAATAACTCTTGTTATTCCTTGTTCTGTTTCCAGGGAGACCCAACAGATGGCGTAGATGAAGGAACAACATATACTGTTCCTATTCTTGGATGCTTTCTAGGCTACACAAGTCCTGGAGGCACAGATGGAATAGAATGGGATGTACTATGGGTTTATGAGGCAGATGGACCTATAATATCGACACCTGCGGTGGGAGACATGGATAGTGATGGCGACCTTGATGTATTATTTGGTGATGGTTATAAAGGAACATACAGTTCAGAACACAATCCTGGTGGAAATATATATTGTCTCGATGGACCCACCGGAACATTGCGCTGGAAAATTACTACCACCACTTATCCAGAAGTAGTCGATGCATCTCCTGCACTTCACGATTTCGATGGTGATGGTGATTTAGAGGTTATTATTGGCACTGGTGATGGAAATATTTACTTCATAGATGGCGATGAGAACTCAACTGGAGCAATAGAACCATTCGAAATGACTACTTTCAATATGAACTCAGAAATACACTCGTCAGCGGTAATTGCTGATGTCGATGGAGACGGTTCATATGAAATTATTGTGGGTGCCAACAGCGGAGCAATTGCTTGCCTTTCATACTCACCACCTACAACAGTAACACTTAAATGGATAGACACTCTCGACGGTTCAATAGTATCATCACCGGCTGTTGCTGGTAATATGCATGATCCTGCACCATGGCCATTTTTCTGTCAAAATAATATGAGAACTAACTTCTATCCTCCCAAAGATACGGCGTTATTCGTTATTGTGTCAACGCTCAATGGTAAAATTTATAAAATTTCAGGTATAAATGGAGAGATAATCGACTCGATTCGTCTTGGGTTTCATATACACACATCACCGGTTATTGCCGACATAGACTATGATTGCGAATATGAATTGATAATTACGGTAATGATTCCAAGCGGAGATTCAATTTATTGTCTCGGTACAGACATATATCTAAAAGATTGCTTAGATTGCAGAGAGGTTATTATTAACACAATTTGTCCCCCTGAAACAGAAACAATAATATCTTCATGCGAAGAGCAGACTGTTTCATTTGCTATTACCGATACAACAAGATGGGATACGCTCGATGTAGAACGAATCAATGCTGGAATAACTATACATCATCTCGATGGTTCTGAGAAAACCATACTTCTTAATTCTGATTCGATAGGATTTCATACTCATATAGCAACAATCGACTCGATGATTCTTGAGATCAAACGCCCATGGGAACACCGAGATAGCATTATAATATGGGCAGATATGATTGTCAGTACAAAAGGTTGTACAACTTATCCTGCAAATCAGGTTAGCTTTCTCGTTGATCTTGAGCCACCGATACTGATTCCATCTCCATCGATGCCACCAATTGGAGGTAGTGGTCCAGCGATTATGGAAATCGAGTTCGAACTTGTCGATACCCCGGCTGGTGTTGCTTACGATTCCACGAGAATGTCTGTTCTCGCATTTCACATCGACACAACGATGAATTATTATTTAGTTGAAGATTCAACACATATGAGTTGTAATTTCCATCCTAACGATTCCATAGTAATCTCTATACATACTTGTGATTCTATAATAGATTACGGGTGTTCATGTCCACCGAATTGCACAACATATTCATATTGGTTCAAAATAGGTGGTACAGGACCGGAAGCTGAAATAATACTACCTCAACCGTATACGATTTCTGCATGCATAGATCAACAGATATGGATACATCTCACCGATCCAGAAGGTATAGATTCTACATCGATTGTTCTTGTAGTCAACAGAGATACATTCACAACATTCGATATGGAAGTCTATTATAAACTGGATACTTTATATTTCAGTCCACCTATAGGATACTGGCGAGATCATGACACGGTAATAGTAAGTCTTATTGCCGTTAATGACATATATGGTAGCGAGCTTCAAAGCCCCCTTAGTTGGATTTTCTACACTGATTTCATACCTCCCATAGCATTTCTTATTGCACCGCCTGAAAGCAGCATTGTGTTCGATAGAGAGCAAGAAATTGAAATTAACCTTATAGATCAGGTTAGCGGTGTAAACTTGGATTCACTGAAATTATACGTATTAGGTAGGAACTTTTATAGGGATGATTTAGATATTTCAGGCAGCAATATCACACTTCATTCCCGCGAGAAAGGTCTATTTTTCTCACCCGGTGATAGTGTTAATGTAAACTTATTTTGCTGCGACAGCCCTGATACTTGTGGTCCTAATTGCATCATATATAACTGGATTTTCTTTATTGCACCGTCTTTTGAGTGCCAGAGAATGCCAAATCCTTTTTCGCCTAATTACGATAATATTAACGATTATGTCTATTTCACATTTCCTAATATCTTCTTTGAGGAAGCCACAATTTATATTTACAATTTACACAATATAAAAATATACGAAATTCATGTTCCATCTGGTGAAATTGCAAAAGAATGTGCAAGGTGGAGTGGACTTGACACAGATGGCAATCCTATGCCTCAGGGATTATACATTTATCTTATAGAAACCAGCGGTGAGATTGTATGCGAAGGTACTGTTACAATTGCAAGATAGCTATTTATTAATTTCTTTCTATAAAAGCACCTAATAATATTAAATTTTATTTGAATTAATTTACATTTGCAAAAGTGTTTGCAACGGAATAAGTAATTCATATCTTAGCAAATTGAAGTTACAGAAAAAATCTTCATAAGCGACAAATTTCGCTTTCAATAGAATTAAATGTTGTTAAAGGTGGGAAATGGCTTTTTTACCGCTTAGCGCCAATAGAATGAACATGCTAATGCTTCGGCGTAGACTTGTTATCGCAAGAAAAGGTCACAAACTTCTCAAGGATAAACAGGATGAATTAATGCGGAATTTCCTAGAACTTATTGATGAGATAAAAGGATTGAGAATTAGAACTGAAAAGGTTTTTATCGAAGCTATTCGACGGTTTACTCTATCGACAGGAATTCTAGCCATAGAGGAGTTAGAAGCAGTTTTCATCGTTCCAGCAATTAGTGCTCGAGTAGAAATATCAACCACAAGACTTCTAAATCTGAGAGTTCCTAAGTTTAAAGTTAAATTTAGTGGTGAAATTCTCTCGTATTCACTGACGAATACACCATTAGAACTCGATGGTGCAATGAGTGACATGGAAGAAGCACTAAAATTGCTGATTGCTCTTGCAGAAACTGAAAAAAAATTAAGTCTTTTAGCAAGAGAAATTGATGTAACTCGACGACGTGTTAATGCTTTAGAGTATATTATGATTCCCGACCTGTTTGAAACAATTTCCTTTATTCGTATGAAACTTGAGGAACTTGAACGGGAAAATTTAACACGATTAATGAAAGTTAAAGATATTATCGCCCAAAAGAGAGGTATTTAAATCTTTGTTCTATGATAACTTCCCATTCAAAAAAAATCTTATTGCTCGCGTACATCGGACTCCTTGTAAGTTATTCATCCGCTGTAATCGGTGAATGGACTGTTTGGACTAATGCAATGGATAACCGGTGTATTGTAACCGATGATCGATATGCATGGTTTGGAACAGCCGGTGGTGTTGTAAGGCTCGATCCTGACAACGATGAATATACAGTTTTCACCAACATCGATGGGATTGAAGGTTTAGATATTGTTTCTCTAACGATCGATAGCAGCGGATATGTGTGGTATGCTGCATCCAACGGCTACGTTGGTTTTTTCGATGGTTATAAATGGCAAAGTTCCGACGATCTATCAAGGAATGGGTATTTCATTAAAAATATCCGTTATGGAACTGGATATCTGTGGATATGTACAAATAAAGGTTTAATCAAGGCAGAACCGGTTCCCGACTTTTTTACTGTGATTTTATTTAGAGAATATATTGAATTCATGGCCGATCTGCCTGCACAGTCTCCTACTTATGACATAATAACAAAACACGACTCAATTTTTCTTGCCACAGATTTCGGCGTATTATACGCTTCACTAAAATCTTCTCTTCTAATTTCCTCAAACTGGAAAGTTTTGCCTTTAATTTATGAAAAAATAGACATATCGGGAACTGAAGTATTGCACCTTCCTGTTGCATCACTGACATTTCACAATGACGAATTATGGGCAGGACAATATACAGAAGGCACTCCATCAATTTGGAGACTAACAGATCGATTCGTACCAGTATGCACAACCTTTACAGTTAGTGAACCTTATATTCAGAGCATCGATGACACCTTGTGGGTACTTAATAAATATGGGATGAACTATTACAATGAAGCGTCAGGCAATTTTCGATCTATACCTAACGATGCACCTTTCCCAACCTTTACTGGAATCGCTAAGATCAGTGATAAAAAGATCGTTTCCGGTTCATACGGTTATTCAAATTACTATGATAGTGAATTACATAACCATTTTCTAAATCTTCCATGGGGAACAAATTTCTCCGATGTAACGTTTAATGAGCCATATGTTATCGTAACAACTGCAACTAACGCCGTAAATATTTGGGACGGAGAGAACTGGAGATTCATTGATTTCCGAATCATATCTTCTGGTTATCCAAGTGATATTCAAAACAAGTTGCGAAGTTTTTTTGGTAGTATACTAACAGCCGCAATGGACGATAGAGGAACGATTTGGTTGGGTTCATGGGGATTGGGAATTTTAAGAATTTTCCCTAATATGGAATTTGAATTTTGGACTGTGGAAAACAGCGACTTAAGTTCTTCTGACGCATCTGCCAACTTTCCTGTGGTAACTTTTTTACGAAGAGACCCCAACGGTAACATCTGGGTTGCTAACCTGAATTCGATCGATTCTAAACCGCTTAAAGTTTGGACCTCAAACAATGTAGATGATTCTCATGGTTCATTTGGATTCTCATATCCAATACCCAACGGTCAAATAACCGATTTGGAGTGTAAATCCGATAGAGTATCTATTGCAACAATTGACGGTGGTGCGATAATAATTCATCAGGGAACATTAACTGGAGCGGATCATTCCTCGGATGATATTAACATAAAACTATATAGTGAACTTCCGCAGAAATCGCTTCTATCAACGACAATAGATATAGAAAACAAGGTTTGGTTTGGAAGCACTGACGGTTTGGTATACTATGATCCAATGGGATTTATTATTGAAGTTCCAATGCCTGACGATCTTTCATCGATGGTATCATCACTTTCCTCCGACTCCTATGGAAATATTTGGATTGGAACAACTGAAGGTGCAGCGGTTTTGATGCCCGATGGTTTTTATTCTACATTTAAATCTACTTTCTCACCCGATGCACCCGTTTCCGATAGAACACCATTGATATCTGACAGAATAGGCTTCGAATATGGCACTATTCCAAAAGGTGGAATTTTTACAGATGGAGTCAGTGGAGACATGTGGTTCTGTTTCGAGGAAGGAGCCGTTGTTCTTCACTCCACATATGACGCAGATACAACTGTAATCGATCTCATCGTCTATCCTAATCCGGTAATTGCCGACCGTGGAATATTACCTACAATACATATCGGTCGTGCTGCAGCAGATGCATCACTTTCTATATAC
>CAZLTJ010000058.1:0-13987 GCA_964562425.1 uncultured bacterium | reverse complement strand
GGTTTGTACACACCGCCTATCACGTCCTGGAAGTTGGTAACACCAAAAGATGATGAGCAAAGCCTTCCAAGGACAGCCATTATCCAAGGTGGGATTGGTAACTGGGACGAAGTTATAACAAGGTAGCCCTACGGGAACGTGGGGCTGGATCACCTCCTTTCTAAGGAGATTAATCCCAAAAGGAGAAGATGCTCCTATAGGAAAAATATAATAAGTCACCATTCATTATTCACTTTCAGAGAATTAAGGGCGTCGAAAGACGCCATTTCTATATTCTCTAAATTATTTTGAAAGATAGTAAATTCTTTTAAAAGCATTATAAAAACATTAGGAAAAGTTGAATTGTCTTTTGTGACTTTTTAATTTACAGTAATATGCAAACCTTAGAATAATGGCTATTATAACTGGATAGTATTGCAAAACAACAATGTTATAGAATTCCTTTATAGTTGGAACAAACTTTACTCCTGTGCCCAAGATAAAAAATAGGAAGAGCAATTCTACAGGTACGTTTTTATATCTTGTGAAAAAGTAAAATACAGTTAGAAGCTTTCCCAAGTTATGTGGATTTTTTATTAATGCCTTTCTTAATCATCAGAATTCTGATTGCTAAAATTGGAATAATTGGCAAGAAATACTTCTCCCAAACCTGATAGGAGAGTTGCATAAGGAAAAGGAACGATAGAACTGGAAGATCTAAAAAGACCATATAATCAATTTCTTTGAATTTCAATTTTCTGTATATGTCCCTGATAATGAATAGGATTATTGGTAAACCAAAGAAAAATAACACGAAAAAGGGAATCTGATCCCATAGTCTAAATCCCAGAATTCGAAACATTAATTTGTGAAATAATCCGACAGTATGAATTCCCATTTGCGCAACTGTAACTCTTGATGGCATCACAGGGAATAACCAGTAACAAAAAGATGCAAAAAAAGAGGTTATCATTAGTAATCGATCGGAGTAAAAATAATTCCATCTTAGGATTACAATTGGGAAAAGATAAACTGGGATGAGACAAATATAGAGAGTTATGCTATTTAAATTGAAAACGGAAACATTTCTAATAATCCAAAGTTCCCGACCCAAACAAGGAGCAAATCCTTTCCAAATAATAAAAAGGATTACAATTGGAATCAATGCAATTGTACTGCTGAAAATCATTTCTAACAACACACTGTTTTTTCTTATCCTAAATTATACGGAAAGTTTCGGTTCGATTCTTCGCTTAAAAAAACCTTTAGAATTTATCTGAGATTGTAAAAAATTTCACAAGATTTTCATTGACAAAATAGACGCTCCTTCATAAGTTTTCCGAACTTAGAAGCCTTTAAACTTAGTAAAAACTCAAAGGGGGAAAAATGTCTGAAAAATTAGATGCATTTATGAACAAACTACATAAAACGCATCCAAATGAACCTGAATTTCATCAAGCGGTTTATGAGGTTGTAAAGTCTGTATTACCTGTTGTTGAAAGGACACCAAAATATCAGGAAGCTACAATTCTTGAGCGTTTGGTTGAACCTGAGAGGATAATTATTTTTCGTGTAACATGGGTTGATGACAACGGAAATATTCAGGTCAACCGTGGCTATCGAATCCAGATGAACAGTGCGATAGGTCCATACAAAGGTGGACTTAGATTCCATCCTTCCGTTAACCTTAGCATTCTCAAGTTCCTAGCATTTGAACAACAATTTAAAAATGCGCTTACGACACTTCCAATGGGCGGTGGAAAAGGCGGTTCCGATTTTGATCCTAAGGGCAAATCTAATGCCGAAGTTATGCGTTTCTGTCAGGCATTTGCAAACGAACTTTGGAGGCATATAGGACAATTCGTCGATGTTCCTGCTGGCGACATAGGCATTGGAGCTCGTGAAATAGGTTATCTTTTCGGGCAAATTAAAAGGTTGAAAAATAATTTTACTGGTATTTTTACTGGTAAGAAATTCAATTGGGGAGGAAGCAGAATTCGACCAGAAGCCACAGGATATGGTCAAGTGTATTTCGCCGAGGAAATGCTTAAAACTCGCGCAAAAACATTAAAAGGAAAAGTTTGCAGTGTTTCAGGTTCTGGAAATGTTGCCCAAGGTGCTACTGAAAAAGCTATTCAACTTGGTGCTAAAGTTATTACACTTTCCGATTCCAATGGTTGTATATACGACAAAGATGGCATTAACGTTGAAAAGCTTGAATGGATTAAAGATCTTAAGAATGTTAGACGTGGTAGAATAAGAGAATATGCGGAGAAATTTGGCTGTGAATATTATGAGGGTAAACGTCCTTGGGGTATTCCATGTGATGTTGCACTACCATCCGCAACTCAAAATGAAATCGACGTTGATAATGCGAAAGAACTTATTAAAAACGGTTGTATCTGTGTTTCTGAGGGTGCAAATATGCCGAGTACAGCCGAGGCTATAGATGTTTTCCTTGAAAGCAAGATTTTATTTGGACCCGGTAAAGCTGCAAATGCAGGTGGGGTTTCAGTTAGCGGACTTGAAATGTCACAGAATAGCCTTCGTTTACATTGGTCTAGTGAAGAAGTCGATGATAAGCTTCATCAAATTATGAAGGATATTCACGAGCAGTGCGTTACTCATGGTGCTTCTCATGATGGCACGTTTGTTAACTATGTCGATGGAGCAAATATTGCGGGTTTTGTAAAATTGGCTGATTCGATGATTGATCAAGGCGTGATATTCTGATATCAATCCTAAATTGGAAAATAAAAGCGTTTCTTTTTTTTTGGAGACGCTTTTTTATTACTTAATAAGAACAATATGAGTTATACTTTCAGTTTTATTGGATTTTAAACATGTCTTTCTGTTTTTAAAAATTGTAATGGACAATAGGCATTATCAAGTTGATATTAGGAATCATTTAAAATAGGGATAAACGATGAGGATAAAATCTATCATTGTAGAAATATGCTTACTTATTCTTGTCATCGGTGTTCTTTCTGCCATGGCAATTCCAACATATAGATTAGCCTTAGTCCGAGAAAAGCAAAAGGAAGCGTTTGAAATTCTCAACCACATATGGGCAGCTAAACAAGATTTTTATTCCGAGTTTGGGAAATACGGAAGTGATTCTACAGCTCAATTTAATCTGATTTTTATCCCTGCCATAAATAACAACCAAAAACAGTCTCCTGACATGCAATTATTGCCTTTTAGATTTAGAAAAAACCACATTTACAATTATTTCATATATTATGAGAATGATCCACCTTTTTTGTATATCGCTGCAGTTTGTTGCAATGAAAGTGATACAGATGGCGATTCTATTCCAGATTGGTGGTATATATGGAATGATGGCATTATTCGAGCTTTATTTGATGACGCTTTGGAATGATTTAATACTTAACAATATGATTTATTACCTGATTTAAATAATTAGTATTTAATAATGAGCGAGTTTCAGAAAAAAATTATACTAATCGGTAGTTTTCTTGTATTGGTGATTATCTTTGCTAATGCATTTTATTCTCATATGAACCGATATAAACTACCGGAATCTGAGCCACAATCCGAAGAAATCTTTAAAGAATATCAAAGACAATTATTTCGCTACTATGTTGTAAAAGGACATTTGCCGAGAACAATTGATTCTTTGGTATCTGAGGACTTTGTGAAGGATGAATATGCTGAAATGATATTAAACGGAGAAATCTTATATGAGATTGACAGCACAGGTTTTTGTTTAACATTAAAGGAGGATAAATCAAAATCGGAGATTGTGAATATTAATTCTTTCATACTGCAGATTAAAACATTGAATATTAAATAAATTAATCCTGCTGATAAATTTGTAACTGTTTATTGAGTGATACAACTCCTATTATATCTATTAACTTTGAAAGGAGTTAACTGTGTTTAGAACGCACACATGCGGGGATTTAAGAAAAAATAATGCAGGTTCACAAGTTACACTTGCAGGATGGGTTCAGCATAAAAGGAATTTTGGAGGTGTTCTTTTTGTTGTATTAAGGGATCGGTTCGGGGAGACTCAAATTAATTTTAGACCGGAGAATAAAGAACTTTTCGAGAAAGCGGAATCACTCAAATCACAAGATGTAGTTAACATTATAGGTACAGTTGTACTTAGACCATCCGATGCACGAAATCCTAAAATGCTAACCGGTGATGTTGAAGTTGTTGCTGAAATCCTGAAAATTTTTTCAAGATCGAAAACTCCGATATTCTCTATTGAGGATGAGATAAACGCAACAGAGGAAACACGTTTGAGATATAGATATCTCGATTTAAGACGACCTATTATGCAGAAAAACATTGTAATACGCCATAAAGCAGCTTCCGCTACAAGGGAATTTTTGAATTCTGAAGATTTCATTGAAATAGAGACGCCATATATGACAAAATCAACTCCTGAAGGAGCCCGTGACTATTTAGTACCGAGTCGGACGTTTCCCGGAAGGTTCTATGCGCTTCCTCAGTCCCCTCAGATATACAAACAAATACTTATGGTTGCTGGTTTCGATAAGTATTATTCGTTACCACGCTGTTTCAGAGATGAAGACCCTCGTGCGGATCGACAGCCAGAATTTACACAGATTGATATTGAAATGTCTTTTACAACCGCCAAAGATATAATGGATATTGCAGAAAGATTAACTGCTCATATTTTGCATAAAACTATCGGTTTTGTTCTTCCGCTACCGTTACGATGTATGACTTATGACGAAGCGATATTGCGTTACGGTTCAGATAAGCCTGATTTAAGGATTCCTATTGAGATTTATGATATAACTGATTTTGTTTCGAATTGTGGATTTGACGTTTTTGAGAAGGCGGTTTTGAATGGTGTCGTTCGCACACTTCCAATACCTAAAGCTTCTCAGTTCTCCCGAAAGAAGATCGACCGACTTGCTGAATTAGCTAAGGAATGGGGTGCAAAGGGTTTGGCTTATACTAAATTTATAGATGGTAAATTTGAGAGTGGAATTGCAAAATTTCTTACTAGTGAATTTAAAGCAAAATTAATTGAACGCCTTAATGAAAATCTCGTTGAGGATTGCATGTTGTTTTTCGTTGCCGATAGGAGTGAGGTTGCAGCTAAAGTTCTTGGCGGATTGCGAGTTATGTTAGCGACGGAGTTGGGATTGATTGACAAATCGACCCACAATGTTCTTTGGATTATTAATTTCCCCTTGTTCGAACCTAATGAAGAGAACCCCGAAGGGATAACTCCATCACATCACCCGTTTACATCTCCTGTAAAAGAACACATCGCACTTCTGGAATCAGATCCATTATCTGTCCGTGCTGATGCATATGACCTTGTAATGGATGGATATGAGATTGCTGGAGGATCGATCAGGATTCACGAACCAGAACTTCAGAATCGAATATTTAGACTATTAGGAATGAATACACAACAAGTTCAGAAGAAATTTGGGTTCCTGCTCGAGGCTTTTGAATATGGTGTTCCACCACATGGCGGTATTGCATTTGGTTTTGACAGACTTGCGATGATTCTCGCGGGACAGGATTCTATCCGGGAGGTTATAGCTTTCCCAAAAACTACTGCGGCACAATCGCTTATGGATGGGTCTCCTACTGAGGTTGATATAAAACAACTCGAGGAATTAAGTCTAAAGATTATTGAAAAGAAGGACAAAAAATAGATAATATTTCTTAGTATAGGTTATAAACTTGAAAAGTTGTTTAAAAATTACGTTGTCGATGCTTTTTACCATGCAAATTATATCTGCTGCGTCGATTTCCGGTTTTGTCAAAGACAGCATAAACGGAGAACCGCTTCCATACGCAAATATTTATATAGATAAACAACCGTATGGTACTACGACTAATTTTAAAGGGTTCTACTTGTTGGATGGTTTACCAGCAGGAGAATATAAAATTATTGCATCTTATGTTGGCTATAAACCTAAGAGCCATAACGTGATTCTCAAGGAAGATGATGAATATTGGTATAATGTTAATTTAGATCCTGCACCCGAAGTGGGTGAAGAAATTGTTGTAACCGCTCATCGTGATATCGGAGAGAGAAGCATATTGACTGGTCGTATTCTTCTTCAGTCTAGCCAAATTCAAAAACTTCCGCAAATTGCAGAACCTGACCTTTTTAGATCTATGCATCTACTTCCGGGTGTAACTACAACGAGTGATTTTTCAAGCGCACTATATATATGGGGTGGCACTCCCTCGCAGAATCTTATTACAATCGATGGTATCGATATATACAATGTAAACCACTTAGGTGGAGTGTTTTCAGCTTTTAATGTCGATGCTATAAAAGAGGTAAATTTAATCAAGGGTGGCTTTCCTGCAAAGTGGGGTGGAAGAGTAGGCTCGGTTATCGAAGTTGTTAACAAGGAAGGCGACAGATACAATTTGCATGGAAGTACAGCTATTAGCCTTCTGTCGTCAAGGGCTATGGTTGAAGGACCTATAAAAGATTTGGGTTCTTGGATGTTTTCTGCTCGAAGGACATACATCGATATTGTTACAAATTGTATGGATAAATGGGGTATAATTGAAGGTCATTTACCTTATTATTTCACCGATGTTCACGGCAAAGTTACATTCGATTTGCCCGAAGCGGACAAACTCATTTTATCGGCGTATTACGGTCGCGATAATTTCGATATAGAGGTGGACGACCCAGAAGAAGAAGACGAAATGAAGCTTGCATGGGGTAACTGGACTTTTTCTGCAAACTATTCACATCTTTTAAGCAATACTCATTTCGGGAATTTTTTACTAGCATATAGCCAGAGTGACGATGTGTTTCATAGTGAAAATTCAGAATTTCTCAACGACATTGTAAGAGATTTAACTCTAAAGGCTGATTTGAATACAGCGATTGGAAAACATGAAATAGAATATGGCGGAATGATAAAATTTATGCATATTAAGAATCGTGCTGATATTCTTGAGGAAGGTGGAAGAATATGGAAATGGGACAATAGCTCTGTTCTCCTTGCTGGTTATGGTCAGGATGAATATCGATTCACTCCGTTGTGGCGACTTGGTACTGGACTTCGTTGGGAATATTGTGGTTCAGGTGGTTATAACAGAATTTCTCCACGATTATACATTCAAAGGACAATTGATGAGAAAAGTAGAGCTAAATTTTCTATTGGTCGTTATTGCCAGTTCTTTCAAACTGTGCCAAAATTCGAGGGACTAGGATTATCCTTATTCGACACTTGGGTATTAGTTGATGATAAAATTAAACCCACGTGGGCTAATCATTTTGTTTTAAGAGCGGAAACAGAGCATTTGAATTTCGCACCTATCTCCGTCGATCTATACTACAAGCAAATGGGTGATATATTGCGGCACAAACGTTTCTTTACCGAAAATTTTACCAAAATGTTCGAAAGTGGTTCTGGGGAAAGTTTTGGCGTAGATTTTATGGCAAGAGTAAATCACAGAAATTGGAACGGATGGGTTTCATATTCGTTGGGATACGCAATCAACAAATTCGACGATTTCGCAAACGGAGAACCATTTTATCCAAAACACGACAAACGTCATCAAGTGAATATATGTTTATCCAGAAAATTCGGAAGAGGTTGGTATCTATCTACTACATGGGTATATACGTCCGGAATGCCCTATACCGAACCTGTCGGTAAATACTGGATGCCTTGGATCGACGAGGATTGGATAGATCCTGGATATGGGCAAATTGAATTTTATTATGGAGGGTATAATAACCGACGGGTTCCTGCATATCATAGATTAGACCTTGCCATTTCACATCGATCGAAATTTAAACAAGCTTATATTGAGTGGTATTTTCAAATTCTAAACGTTTACAATAGAAAAAATATATATGCTTATATTTTCGAAGAATCCGATGATGAGCGAGAGTATGACAAGGATGAGATTACAATGTTTCCGCTGCTGCCGACCTTTGGACTGAAGGTTGAGTTTTAGCAATCCTACATAGTATCTTTTTCTTATCCTGTTCGAAATACGTCATCACCAGATTATATATTGTTGGTTGGAGCGATGTGGACTTTCTTCATTTAAAGACCTTTACACAGTAAAATGTGAGCCAGAGCGACGGTATTTGCTGCCGTCGCTTTTTATTTTTTTAGACATGTTCGATCTTTTGTGGATTAAACTACAATTAATATTGAGATACAAATGAGAATAAACTTAGATTGGTTGTAAATTATACATAATATTGTCTTATATTGTTATGAATATGAATCGCAGAAATTTAATTCGAAATGGCAAGACTCAATTGTTTTAATATCATATCTATTAATTTAATAATATTCACGAATTTTAATGGAAATAAATTGACCCCAAATGCAAATGATATAATTTACTTTAACATAATGCGCCCATAGCTCAATTGGATAGAGCTCCGGACTTCGGATCCGGTTGTTGGGGGTTCGAGTCCCTTTGGGCGCGTTAATTGTTATGATGTTTAATATTATTGCTTCAGTTTAATTTCACAGTGTCATTTATTGTGATATAAGAAGTCAAACATTTCCCCTTTTCAAAATAATTCTAAGATATAAAAGAAAAGTTAATCCAAAAAAGCTTGTGCCGAGCAGTTCAACTCCCTCTTCGATTGAAATCTGAATTTGTGAGTTTAAGTTTGTACCCATGAGCATCTCAGAGAAATATGCGACAATCCATAATGCGAGTGATATTGCTGCAAGGAGCAAAACATTTTTATATTTTCGGAATTTCTGGAAAAAGAATTTTGCCATGAAGATTATTATTATTACTGCAAATGGTGCAAGAAAAAATACCCAGTACCATCTTGGCATCGAGGATGATAAAAGACCTATGTCGTTAAGATAGTCCGGGATTCTACCGTGTATTGTTAGCAACTCCTCGACAGAAATAGCCCAAAATAGAATTAATACAGGTAACCAACCATTTACTTTGCTTTTAGTTTTTCGTTTTTCGATGCAATAGATATTGTATATAATGCTACCGACAATAAAGAGCAAGAGTCCAGCATAGTAAGTTCCAATTCCATCTTCTTCATCGAGATCCCAGAAGACATTATCCTCGGGTGTAAGGAAGTAGCCAAATTGCAATATGAAGATTGGGATCAAGAGTAAAATAAGAATATTCATTATTTTCTGCCGCGAAAGATAGGATTGTGCTGTATAAAGTGGATTTCTATGAATCGAGGTAATGCATTCAATCATCAGGGCTACAAGTCCGTAAACGAATGGACGTCGAGTTCTGGTTATTGAAATGGGTATTCCAAGAATTGTAAATAGACCACCACTTGTAATTGCTACAATAAGTGTGATTGTAAAAGCGACTCCTGCTAAGATATACATAATGAATCTAAAACCGATATTTCGATTTTTAGGGAATTTCGGAATCATATTTTGATTATTCTTTCTGCTTTACCGATTAAGTAACTAATTTACGGCAATTAAATAGATTAAGGCAAGAATTTATTGCTTAACTTGCATGCTATTAAAATATGCATTTCTAGGATTGAAAATTATATGTTTATGGTTTAGAAAAGTTTGGGAAACTATATTCTCATTTGAAGATTTAAGAGGAAAAATATCCAATATAAAGGCGGTTGTTAATAATTTTGTAAATTACTTTATTTAATAATTTACTAATTTTAAAAAATTAAATAACTTTTTAGGCTAAGATCAAGAGATCTTTAATTGGAACAATCGATCTGTTGTTTAAAATTTAATTTCTTATAAATTGCAGCAATAATTAGCGTAAATAAATCTAAAAGATGACAAGGGGAACTTTTACATAAGAGCATAAACTATGAAGTATTTAACAATAATAATGCTTATTATGATATTTTTTATAAGTACTTTTGCTGTCTGGGAAAGAACTTATGGTGGCGATTATGAAGATTGGTTCAGAGCTGTCGTTAGTTGTTCTGGAGGTGGTTATTTGTTAGTAGGTGGCACGAATTCTTTCGGTTACGGTGGTTATGATATTTATGTCGTAAAAATCAACGATTCTGGTGATACTATTTGGACTAGAACTTACGGTGGGTTGGGAGATGATTTGTCCTTTGCAGTTATCGAGACTTTTGATAGTGGATATGTTATTGCTGGTGTAACAGATTCCTACGGTGCAGGTTCCGAGGATTTCTATATAATCAAAATCAATTCAGATGGGGATACAATCTGGACAAGATGTTACGACGGTTCGGATAAGGACCTTGCTGCATCGATTGTTCAAACGGCAGATAGCGGTTTCGCCGTGGTTGGTTATACTTTTTCATTTGGTGCAATGAACAAGGATATTTTTCTGGTTAAAACGGATTCTGAGGGTGGAATTAAATGGGCTAAGAAATACGGAGATTTTATTCAAAACGAAGAAGCATATCATATTACCCAACTTAGTGATTTCGGCTTTATTATTACTGGGACTGTATTTCAAGATTTACCTGACGAGTGCGATATCTATTTGATACGGACTGATCTCTTCGGTGATACTTTATGGACAAAAACTTACGGTGGTCGATCTCACGGAAAAAATATTGCTACTGATCTGGCGATAATTGATGATACGAGCTTTGCTGTTTTTGGTGCTTCAAATTCATTTAGTCTTGAAAATATGAATTTATGGCTCTTGAAAATTAATAGTTTAGGTGATACATTATGGACTCGTTTTTTTAGCAGTTTATCGAATTATAGGTACAATATTTCTGGAACTGTTAACGATGACGGGAGTATTATTACGGTTTGTGCCACTGTTTTAGATGAATATTATATTAAAATGATTAAAATTGATGAATTAGTTAATTTAAACTGGTCTCGATTGTATGGAGAGAGAGAAAAATTTGTGCTTAGTTATGATGTAATTTCTACTAATGATGGAGGATATATTATTGCAGGCGTAAAGATAGATACAATTTCTTTGGATTCCGATGGTTACATTATTAAAACCGATTCGGTGGGATATTCGTCTATTACTGAACATCTCACACAACCTAAAGAATTAATGGACATCATTGACATTCGACCTAATCCGTTTAATCAGTCTTGTGAAATAATCGTTCCAGAGGATGCAATTGTTAAAATTTTCGATTTAAAGGGTAGAATTGTAGCAGAAAATCATAATGTTCCTATTGATAACGACCAAACAACTGAATTTCATCAAATAAGATCATTCACGTGGTGCCCTGAAAATTCTATAAGCTCAGGTATTTATTTGATTCAAGTATCAAGTAGATTTGGTTCGAGTTCGAGAAAGATACTATACTTAAAATAAAAAGATTTGATTTGTTTTTTGTAATTTCAATTTATTAAACATTCCGAATAATAAATTCAAATAAAGCTGAAATGACAAATTATAATAAGGAGGAATTGTGAATATCGAAACCGAAGCCTTTACAACATTTGGTATTATATTGATTATTATACTTGTATGTTGGGAAGCTGTGTGGAAAGCTATTGCGCTCTGGAAAGCTGGTAGACTTAACCATCTTGTATGGTTTATATTAATTTTCATTCTTAATACTGTAGGAATATTACCCATAATATATATCTTTGCAGTTGCCAGAAAAAAAGAGAAAGAGATTGTGGAAACAATTGTCCAAAGTAATGAAGTATGATGATTTTCATAAGAAGTATCGATTATATAGATTTCTGATTAATGGATTCAGAGCAATGGGATTTTAGAAGAAATTATCGAATTCTCGGCACAATACAAATTCATTTATACGGATTAAATGCTCTTGACGCTCAAATTTCAGCAGAATATATTCGCTATAAATATCGAATATTAATCGGATAAATATCACAAATTTTTAAGATAACTTGCTTTATTTTACGGAATTGGGGTAAAGTGTGTCTGGGAATGTAAAAATTTTATATAATAAGAGCCCGTTTCTTTCTCGAATTGCTCTGAAAATTCGGAAATTAGTAGGTAAGCAAAGTTCCCTGGATCAATAGAGTATTGGGAATCAAGGTACCAAAAAGGTGGGTCGTCTTGTGCAGGATCATATAACTAATTAGCAAAATTTAAAGTGGAATTGTTAAATAAATTTGTAGCTAAACTTGACATAAAATCTGTTATGGACTTCGCTTCAGACGATGGCAATCAACTTTCACAGTTTAACTTCCTGTTCTTATGGACTTAGATGTTTCCAAAAAAACAATACCAATTTGTGCTGAACGATTCAACAAGATTGGACTTAAAGCTTTTTTCTTTACAATTCCCTTTCATTCATATATAATGTTGGCTTTTTCCGGGCAGATTTAGTACTTTTTTTAGATGTTGATCCCATTTAGTTGGAGATCAGATTTATAATAATTACATGACACAATTGTTAATTCCACGAAAAAAGTTATTATTTACTATACTAACTTCGATGGCAAAAGCAATGTCACTCTGTCAAGCACAGAAATTTTGAATCATTGTTAAATCAGATTTCTCAAATTAGTTTATGAATGAAAAAATTGATAATCATTATCCCTTTGATCGTAAAGTTCCAGATAATACATCAGATGCTGATTTTTATGTATTCAAGATAATGGTTTGATGTTTACTTGAAATAGAACGAGAATTTTATACTTGTGTTTTAGAATCCTTGTGATTTTGTAAAAGGATCTAGTTTAAATTAATGTATTTGTGATGTATGAATCTGGAAAGCTTGGATCTTAAGAGATTTTCTGTTTATCATGTTGTTTTCGGTTGCAATTACATTTATGCTGCTTTTCTTGGTAATAATGCTTAACGACGAAGTAAGTTAGAAAAGAATAACCATGGAGGAAGATATGAATCCGAATGTATTAATAGTCTATTATTCTCGAAGTGGTAACACCAGAAGGGTTGCCGATATGATAGCACACCTTATTGACTGTGATGTTGAACCTATTGTCTGCAAGGAAAACCTATCTGGATTTTGGGGATTTATAAAATGTGCATTTTATGCAATTTTTAACAAGTTCTTACAAATAAGTAAAATCGAGCATAATTTGGAAAAATATAAGATTGTGCTAATTGGAACACCTATTTGGGCAGGGAAAATTTCCAATCCAATTCATACATTTATCGATAGATACAAAGATAAGCTAACTCAAGTCGCTTTTTTTGCTACCATGGGTGCTGAGCCTAATGAAGGCATTTTTAGAAATATAAACAATACATTAGCAAAAGAACCAGTTGCAATACTGATAATTTCGGTAAAGGAGCTTAAAGGTAGTATTGATAAAAAGAAACTTAACGATTTTATCACACCTATTCAGGATTTAAGTAATGTATAATTTTTAAAATGTAATGAATGCTATACAATTATTTGGATGATGAAAAGCAGATGTGTAAAAACCACTAATAAAAGGAAAGTATGAAGAACGAGGAGGAGGAATTAACTGCATATTGTGGTTTATATTGCGGTGATTGTTTCAGTTATAAAGGAACTATACCAGACCTTGCGAGAGACCTGAGAAAGGAACTTCGAAAATACAAATTCGATAGTGTTGCGAAAGTTATTCCGTTTAAAGAATTCAAAAATTATGAGGAATGCTACGCATGTTTGGGTGGAATGGTTAGGTTGCGATGCAAGGGTTGCCAAGGTGGTAGCAGATCAAAGATCTGCAACATTGCAAAATGTGTCATTAAAAAGGGATTTGAGGGATGTTGGGAGTGTGATGAATTTCAAGATTGTAAAAAGCTGAAGTTTCTTGAACAAGTTCACAAAGATGCTGTTCTCAAAAATCTGGGGAGAATTAAGCAAGTGGACGTCTCAGAATGGATAAATGGCAAACGACATTGGTAGATACCATCCATTCATAAAGAAAGAAAAATGCTTTGGTATCTTGTTCGTATAAAACCAATGATTTTAATGAAAAGTAAATTACAATTTCTTTTATTTGTAGTGTAAATTTTATCTATTTCCTACCTTTAATTGCTTTTTACCTGTGAGTTACAACACATAAAATATGCGTTCTGAGTGGAGGAAAGACCTTTTTTATAAACTGAGCGATAGGATTTCGACCGGGGAATGCGATATATTCTATTT
>CAZLTJ010000057.1:3069-14312 GCA_964562425.1 uncultured bacterium | reverse complement strand
ATTTATATTAAAAAATAGGGGTAATAATGATAGTAATTAAAAGTATTCGTGAGATGCAATCAATATCCGAATCCGCAAGGAAATCAAATAGAATTATAGGTTTTGTGCCTACAATGGGATATTTTCATGATGGTCATTTATCCTTGATGAAAATCGCTCGACCTAAATGCGATTTATTAGTTGTTTCCATATTTGTAAATCCTATACAATTTGGAGTAAATGAGGATTTTTCTAAATACCCTCGAGATATTATACGCGATAAAAAACTTTGCGAATCAGTTAACGTCGACATCGTTTTTATACCTAACGAATGCAAAATATATCCTTCAGATTTTTCAACAAAAGTAGAGATTGCAGGACGAGTTACGGAATGTTTATGTGGCGCATTCAGACCAGGGCATTTTTCAGGTGTAGCAACAATTGTAGCAAAACTCTTTAATATTATTAAACCACATTTTTCAGTATTTGGGCAAAAAGATGCTCAACAATTAGTAGTAATAAAAAAGATGGTTAAAGAATTGAATTTACCGGTGGAAATTGTTGCCGGAGCGACTGTTCGGGAAAAAGATGGCTTAGCAATGTCATCACGGAATGAATATTTAACTCCTGAACACCGACATGTTGCACCTATGTTACATAAATCACTTCTCCGCGCAAAGGATTTCCTCATATCAGGACAGAAAGACACAAGTGCAATTATATTTGAGATTAGGAAATTCATTGACTCTAATGGACCTTTTAAGATCCAATATATTGAAATACTCAACGCTGACACTCTTGAATCGATTGTATCTCCAAAAGGGAAAATCATGATCGCTCTTGCAGCGTTTTTAGGAAAAACTAGATTAATAGATAATATTGTTGTAGAACTATAATTTTCAGATGTTTGTGAGATAATTAATTTAGTTTATAATAAATTGCTTAGACGTCTCATTACTTGCAGATAACTTTTTACTTCTATTTAAAATTATAGATTTTTCTAAAGCAAAAAAGCATAACATTGTGACGCTATAAATCAATTATTAAGTTAACTATCTATTGATAAAATATCATCCATTAATTCCGGTATTAGCTTATTCATTTTAAGATGAACGATATCTTTTTTTACCTCATTCGAGCATACCACAATTATAGAGAACTTGTAAAATTCCTTAATACAAACCTTCACGAAAATATTATCGCTCCCAGAAATTGATATATCTACCCCGTCAATTTCATTTAAACCAAGATCCTTTATAATTTTATTGGCATGTTCTAACATAATCATAACCATGGATCCAATAGATTCGATATCTAAATCACCCTTAGTGAAATCCGCTAACAATTCACGGTTAGTACCAAATAAACCTACACCTTTAAAACCTTTTATTTCTTGCAAAACTGTGAGTTTCTTTTCTAAAGATATTTTTTCTTCATCTATATACTCATATTCAACTGCTTGCATAGTTTCTAACTTTTCAGTTTCTCGCTCTGACTTCTCATCCTTATCGATTTCAGGCATAGGTTCTTTATCAGGAATAATTATCTCGTCTGATAATACTTTTTCTTCAACATCTGATAACTCCAAATCTTCAGGTTTTTCCGGTTCTGTCACTTCAATCGTTTCTTGAGATGTTTCGATTTCAACATCGTTTTGTGCTTTATCACCAATGCCATCCTCTGTGTCTCCATCGGTAATTTGTTCCTCTTCGAATATATCCAGTTTCTTTGATTGTTTCTCGTGACTAAAGGATTCATATATCAATCTTACACCTTTTTCTATTTCAGATATCTCCTTTGTGAATTCTGATTTAGCCGAGCTTAAATCTTTAGAGGTTTTAATTCTCTCTGTATGAGGTATTTGAGTTTCTTCATTAAGGTTTTCATCCACTGCAATTTTGTCCTTTAATTCATAGGCTTTAAGTAATAATTCTGACAAAGGAAATTCAATAACAGGATTATTAATTTTACGGAGGCTTTCAATTTCTATTTTACTTCTCGTCCATGAAAGAATTGCTACTGCTGCATCAATACCCCGCATTGAACCAACCATTGCATCGTTTACCTGTCCATTTTGAATAAAAAGAAAACCTACTTTACTTTCCGAAATGATTTTAAGAGTACAAGATTTTTTTCTATTTCCAGCATTTGAAGAAATGTAGGAAGTGTAATTACGCTAATTCTTTTATCAGTAGGTTCTAATAATTCATCAAAAACTCTGTCACCCAAGTAAGAAATACTAAATGGTTTTCTTATGAAATTTTCGAAACCTAACCTTATGAGTTTCTTTTCGATTTCGGAATCACCATATCCGGAAATGACGATCACAGGCACATCCGAATGTTCTCTCGTCATTAATGCTAATAGATCATATCCATCCTCAAGTGGCATTCTTAAATCTGTAATAAGCAGATTAATCGTTTTCTTTTTAAGAATTTCCCTCGCTTTTTCACAAGTTCCAGCAATCAAAACATTCAGTTCAGGAACCATTTCCCTAAATCCACCGAGAAGGATATCCAAAACTGTTTGATCATCATCAACAACTAAAATGTTTTTCATAGCAAACCTAACTAATGTTATTATCAGTTTATCTCAACAAATCAACATTTTCTATTATTATATCAATTCTAATAATTTTCAGTAAATAACCTAAATATTATTTCTTTTCAACACGATTGTGTCAATACCAAATCTTTGAAAATTAATAGTCTATGCAATCTCAGAATATTTTTTAAAACTTAATATTACTATATAAATAAAATGTTAAATAATTCAATACCTATTTCATTTTAAGCTTTAAATATTCTGGTTTTAAATTAAAAATAGTTTATCTTTAATAGTTATTTAATTTTTAAATAAATTTTTTGTAATATTTATTCATGAGGAGATAGGAGATATGAAAGCACTTCGAAAATTTTCATTGCTACTATTCATTATTTGGTTAGTTGTTTCTATTTCCTTTTTTTCCGGTTGTGCTGGAATAATGAGTACTATGCAATCGGGGGATAGTGAAATTATAGACGAAGGCTCCCCTTATTTCTTTACTTTTTCCAAAAGCTATAATTTAACAGAAGCTGCTGTAGGACATCTTCCTGTTGTTGTCGATGAAACTTGGCTTAACAGTGAAAACAAAAAAGCTTTAACAGAACTTTCATCCGGAATGACAGCATTATTAGATAGTGTTAAGTGGACTATCCCCCTAAATGTGAAAGATTTACCTAGAAAAGGAATACCATATGTATATTTCGGTAATGCAGAAAATACTACCACTGAAAAGACATATGAAAAAGAATTCGGAAAAACATATTTAATGTTAAGAATCCTCAATTCATCTCAAACATGGATTGATTCCGTGTTTAATTTAATTGAGAATGAAAATATTGACTATATACTTTTTATATCATTAGCTCGTACGGAATACTTTGCACAATCAACAGGAAAAATCGGAGAGAATTATATAGATATGGGAACGGGTTACGAGTTACCTATCAAGGAATTGGTAGCCTTAAATGCATCTATACCCGTTCTTCAAATTACGGGGGCATTAATCGATAGAAAAGGAACTATACTTCGCGCAGGGGCTGAAGGAATATTACCATTAGAACCTTCTAAATTTAAAGTATCTGAAATAAAAATTGATAATATCCTCACAGAAAAAGACATTCAAAAAATGATGGTTAAAGAACGTCGTGATAACTTACCAAAAAGTCCACTAACATGGCAGGTCTGTTTGCAAAATTTGACTGCCAACTTATTGGATCGAAAAGAATTAATATTTAAATGAAATATTTCCAAAAAGGTCTATTTTTAAAAAATTTCCCTAAAGAATACCTATATTTTCACTCGTGATCCAAAAATGCAGCAGATACAAAAAACAGAATTGCTTTACGGTCGGCAACCAATACTTGAAGCCATCATTGCCGGTAGAAAAATTTATGAAATATACAGTACAGAAAGCGCAATTAAATGGCTTTTTAAGAAATTTAGAATTAATAATTACAATATTGATATCAAATACAAAATACTCACTAAAAGTGAAATATATGAAAAAATAAATCGGAAAGATCATCAGGGACTGATTGCTCTATCCGAGGATTTCAAATACACCAATTTTAATATCATTTTATCGAGACACCCAAAAATTATATTATCTATCGACCGCATAACTGACCCTCATAATCTTGGAGCAATTATTAGAACTGCAAATATTTTTAATGTTGGTGGTATTGTATTACAAACTCGAAATTGTGCTAGAATTACTCCTGTCGTTGTACACATAAGCTCTGGTGCTACTGAACATACTCCAATATGTATTGTCGATTCGATAGCTCATACTTTAAAACTATGTAAAGAAAATGGATATTCAATAATCGCTGGTGTAAAACCACAAAAGAATTCCATATCGATACAAAATTTTAAATGCTCAAATCGAGTTGTTCTGATTTTGGGTTCTGAGGGTGAAGGAATTAAGGACTCAATATTGAAAAAATGCGATCTATTATTATCAATACCACAAGCTGGTGAAATCGAATCATTAAATGTATCTGTTGCAGCAGGTATTATTTTATATCAAATTGCTCTTAAGGTTGGAATGCTTAATCGCGAAATCCAAAAATAAAAAAACAGTAATTAAGTCGTTTTGAATCGAAATATAGAGCAATGTAAAGTCTTATAATTAACCTATCTATAAACAGTACTAATCAGCTGTTGCATTTAATATTTAGGCATTTTTCCAATCAATAATTCCTATAGATTTAAGCAAATACCGGGTTCTATTTGAGTTAAACCTTCACTCTTGAATTTTTTGCCAAGTTCAAAGCCAGCTTTTAATGCTTTTAAATTTGTCTCAAGAAATTTCGATTTTTCAAATCTATCCTCAACAGCACTCTTAATCGACTTTTTAGAAACAATCCCAGTGAATTCCGTCAAAAAACCTAATGTTACCATATTCGCTACAATAGGATTAAGAAATTTATCAATACAAGTTTTCAAAATCGGGACTTCAACTGTCATGACAGAACCAACAACTGTTTCCACAGCAGTAGAATCAGCGATAATTATTCCGTTAGGTTTAACTGAAGCAGCATAATATTCGAAAGCTCCAGGAGTTAATGCAATTAGAATGTCTGGAATTATACATTCCGGGAAATAGATCGTTTTGTCGCTAATAATGACATCAGACAAAGTAGCTCCACCACGAGCCTCAGGACCATAACTCTGACTTTGAGAAGCATTTCTTTTATCTCCCAACGATATAGCTTCAGCTAAAAGCATACCCATAGAAATAATGCCTTGTCCACCAGCACCAGCTATTCTAACTTCAAATCTGTCAATCTTATCTGGTAATATTCCATTTTTGTTATTATTCATTATTTTTGAGTTTTTAACCGACTTTGTTGGCACAATAAAACCTCCGTTGAGTTTTCTTATTAAGATTCATTTTGTTTTTGAACTCTTTGTATTAAATGCGCATACGACTCAGTATATTCCATTTTAGAATTATCTTCTCTAAATATTCCAGTTATAATTTTACCTTTAAGTTCCTCCTCTGTCATCTTCTTAGCTTTAACCAAATTAACTGCATTTTCTTTCTGCGACATGATCATATCAACAGGATCCGACATTTTATTAAGTCTACCGAATAATATTGGACATTGACAGATAATTTCCACAAGTGCAAATCCTTTATGCTGGAAAGCTTTCTTAAGATAATTCTCAGTTTGAACGATGTGATACACAGTACTTCTTGCCACAAAAGTAGCTCCAGAGCTTAAGGCAAGTTGAACTGCATCGAAAGGGGGATCGATATTTCCATATGGTGCAGTATGAGCAATCGCATCTATTGGTGTTGTAGGAGCAACCTGTCCTCCAGTCATTCCATAAATTGAATTATTAACCAGAATCAGTGTAACACCAATATTTCTTCGAGCTGCATGGATGAAATGATTTCCACCAATCGCAAGAGCATCTCCGTCCCCGGAAACGACAATAACATTCATTTTGGGATTAACAAGTTTAACACCTGTAGCAAATGGTAACGCTCTACCATGAGTAGTATGTAAAGTGTTAAAATCAACATAAATAGGTATTCGACTGGAACATCCAATTCCTGAAATCAATGTTACATTATTTTTATCAAACCCAAGAGATCCAACAACTCGAATAATTGCACCTGTAATACTTCCAACACCACAACCGGAACACCAAACAGTTGGAAATCGTTTGCGCCATCTTAAATAATCGTATACTTCAGGAAGTCTATGCATAGATTTCCTCCTTAACAGCTCGAATAATTTCCTTAGGTTCAAGCGGTCTGCCATCGTACCGTTGAACTCCAATTATATCAATTCTTTCAGGTAATACTTCACGAACTGGATGAATTAATTGACCCATGTTATTTTCTGCAACGAAAACTGCTTTTGTATGATATGCTAATTTTTTAATAGGATTATCAGGAAAAGGCCATATAGTTTTTAACTCAATTAGTCCAACTTTGATACGTTTAGCTCTCATAGTTTCGATTGCATCTCTAGCTGCTCTTGCCGCAGAACCGTATGCTATTATTAAATACTTCATATCTTCAGTATAATATTCTTGCCATTTCCAAATATCCTGTCGATGAGTGATAATTTTATTACGAATAGATTCTAAATTCGATTTAACTTCCGCTGAAATTTGTGTTGGGAAACCGGTACTATCATGAATTAAACCTGTTACACTATATCGATATCCCATGCCAAAAGGTGCAGGATGAGAAACTAAATTGGTTTGTGATTTGTATGGTACATACCATTCTGTTGGAACTTCTGGTAAACACCTCTCTCTTAACTCCAACTCACAGTCATGCTTTAAAATAAGTTTCTCTCTCATATGACCTATAAGTTCATCCATAAGGAGTATAACCGGGGTGCTATACTTTTCCGCTAAGTTAAAAGCATCGATTGTCATATCGTAAACTTCCTGAATCGATGAGGGTGCAATTGCAATAGCAGTATAATCACCATGTGTACCCCATCGTGCTTGCATTGTGTCACTTTGAGAAAGCTTCGTCGGTAATCCAGTTGATGGTCCTCCTCTTTGAACATTAATGATAACGATCGGGATTTCAACAATATATGCATATCCTATATTCTCCTGCATTAAAGAAAAACCGGGACCGGAGGTTGCGGTCATTGATTTTGCACCCGCAGCTGAACCACCGATTATCGCTGCTATAGAGGCTATCTCATCCTCCATTTGAATGAAAGTTCCACCAATTTTTGGAAGTTCTCTTGACATACCCTCTGCAATCTCAGAGGATGGAGTTATAGGATATCCTGCAAAAAATCTACAACCTGCAGCAATCGCTCCTTGCACACATGCCTCATTTCCCTGGACAAACATTATAGCATGACCGTCAGCTGTGGTTCTTGGTAACGGCATCTTTCGTTCCCTCCCAATTGTAATTCTTTATGATTGCAAAATCGGGGCAAATTCTCCAGCACAAACTACATAAAGTACACTTATCCTCATGAGCCATATAAGGTTTCCCTTCCTCATCGGTTTCTAATGCTTTGGTTGGACAAATTGCAGCACAAATACGACATTTCTTACACCACTCATAGAAAAAAATCAATTTACCCTCAAATTCATGAATAGAAACAGGAGTAATAGGTCGGTTGACTTTACCAGATTGTATTACTCTATCGCCCGAGGGACGATTAGGTCCTTTAGCCATTAATTAAACCTCCATAATTATTTTGTGCATTTTAGAAGTTTTTTTAGAGTCGTCAAGTGTTTTTTGACAATTTTTTTAATTAATATTTTAATGTTTAACCCTTTTATAATTTAAGTTAAAAACGAAAACTTGTTTATAAAATAGTAATGATTATTATATTGTTACTTTTGAAAGAGCATACATTGCAAATATTTTCATAAATTCGAAAGAGCTTTAAAGGATTCAACTGTTCTTTTCTGATAGTGTTCCTTTATGCTAAACTCTAAGGTTTACTTATTTTTCGAACCAAATGTATATTAAATTTGAAAAGTTGTGAAAAAGAAATCACAAAAATCCATCTTAGCAATAACCAAATGTAAGGAGATGCTATGCTCAGGAATGAAAAGCATTACTGGCCTAGCAAGACTGCTTTTATTCTTGCTGCAATAGGCTCAGCTATTGGTTTAGGTAATATTTGGCGATTCCCATATATTTGTTACAAATTTGGTGGTGGAGCCTTTTTGTTCGCATACCTTGTAAGTTTAATTATTGTTGGTATCCCACTTTTAATTTTAGAGTTTGGTATAGGCCAAAAAATTGGTGGTTCTGCTCCCTTAGCAATGGGCAAGATTAATAAGAAATTCTCGTGGATAGGCTGGTTTGCTGTACTATGTGGATTTTTAATTACAACCTATTATGCGGTAATTATGTCTTGGTCCGCCAACTATCTAATACACTCGTTTACTTTAGCTTGGGGTAATGATCCGAGTACCTTTTTCTACAAGGATGTTTTGGGAATACCTAGTATGGACATGTTAACCAACGGTCCAGGTATAAAAATATTTTCCATAGGTACACCTAAATTAGCTCTTATCATTGGCTTGGTTTTTATGTGGATTGGGATAATACTTTCTATATGGAAAGGTGCTAGAACAGTTGGAAAAATTGTTTTCTTTACTGTTACAATTCCTTGGTTAATTTTAGTAATCATGGTAATCGGAGGATTAACGCTTCCTGGTGCTTTTGAAGGCATAAGATACTACTTAACACCTGATTGGAAAGCTCTCCAAAATCCAGTATTATGGCAAGCAGCGTTTACACAAGTGTTTTTTTCATTGACGGTAGGTTTTGGCGTTATGATTGCATATGCTAGTTTTCTGCCACCAAAATCCGATATTGTAAACAATGCCTTAATAATTGCTCTTTCGGATGCTGCGACTGCATTTATTGGTGGTTTCGCTGTATTTGCTGTTCTTGGTCATTATGCAATGGCACAAGGTGTTTCTGTTGGTGAGGTTATGAGTTCAGGACCAGGTTTGGCATTTGTAACCTATCCTGCTATTATTAACAACCTACCTTTAGGACCAATAATAGGTGTTTTGTTTTTCCTCATGTTGTTGACATTGGCAATAGATTCTGCATTCTCACTTGTCGAAGGATTCGTTGCTGGTATAATGGAAACATTCAGATTGAGAAGACTTCACGCCAATCTTCTTGTTGCAATTTTGGGTCTTATTGGAGGTCTAATTTTTACCACAAGCGTAGGATTATTTTGGCTAGATATCTTGGATACATACGTAACATTCCTCGGCCTTTTTGCTGTTGGATTCCTTGAAGCGCTTGTAGTTGGATGGTTCATGAATACAGATAAAATGAGAGTTTTAATTAATGAACACTCTTATATAAAACTTGGAAAATGGTGGAATTATACAATAAAATTTGTAGTACCAATTGTCTCCATCATTTTGCTAATTCTATCGATTATAAGCCGAATAAAAGCAACTCAGAGCTTCATTCAGGCATGGTCAGACCTTATCGGTGGTATAATACCTTTAATATTGGCTCTTGTTATCGGAATTTTACTCGGTAGAATGACCAGTAAAGCAATCGAAAAATATCAGGGAGGAAAAATTTGATAGGGAAAATTTTAAGTTCTCCGTGGTTTATATTTACTCTTTCATCAATAATCCTTTTTGGTGGAATTATCTGGAATATTGTCATTGCTCTGAAAAATAAATAGCTAACAACTTCTTATATTGTAGAATACAGATTTAATGAGGGATTAAGAGCTTATAAGCCATTATACCAGGAAATTATCTTAATTTAAGAAAGAGTTAAATTATCGATGGACACTTTGGACATATGCAAAATACTTGAAATTTTTAAGGACGAGTTAAACTATCCGATTTTTGCTTTGGATAATGTTGGGACAATTATTTGGCTCAATAAAGAAGCTAAACTTAAAGGGATGAAAAATGGTGTAAACATCCAGATTTACATCGATAAAAAAACAGTTGTTAATAAAATTTTGAAAAGCAAAAAATTCTTCCAAATAAAGGAATTTGATGATAAGGTGATGCCCTCTAAAAACATTGTTCTTTCTGTTTTTCCTATTAAAAATTCCCATAGTAAAAAAATATCAACGATTGTTTTAGAAAAGGAAACTGGAAAAGAAAAGGAAACTAGTAAGGAAGTAGTAATTAATACAGAATTACAAACTCAGATGAGCATAATTGAAAATATTCCAGAAGGAATAGCAGTAATCGACTCATCGATGCAAATGAAATATGTTAATCAACAGATGGAGTTAATCCTTGATATCGATCGGGAAAACCTATCAGATTACGATTCATGTCAAATTTTTAACGAATTGGGATTCGATGAGGAACTTTTTCGAGAAATAGCTCAAAATATCTTTACAGATAAAGAAAAATCCCTCTCATTTCTTGTGAATGTACCCTCTGGTAATACTTATAGATTTGAATTTTTTCGACACCAAATAGAAAAAGATAATCTTTCTATAATAATTGTAACAGATTTCACAGAGGACATACAAATATTGAAGCGGAAAAATTTGTTAGCTCAACACGATTCATTAGAGAATATTTCATCCCTTTTTTTTCACAAGCTTAATAATTCACTTATGGTTTTACTTTCTGAAGCAGAACTGATGTATCGAACCATTCCCAAATTTTCTCGAAGAAGCGTGGAAAAAATCTTTAACCAGCTGCAAGATAATATTTTAGAAGTTTCAAATATTATGAATGACTTGGAGTTTTTCGTTAGAAAACCTAAACAAGAGGATACTACATTTAATCCTTTGAAAATAGTTCAGGAATCGTTAAAAGTATTCAATAGAAATCTTACAGTTAATATTAAACTTCAGGAGAAGCTTTCTGAGAAGGATTACTTAATTGCAGGTAATGCTGAAAACTTCAGACTAGCATTCGATGCAATCGTTGACAATGCAATTAGATCGCTTTCTGAAAATGATAGTATTATTGTTAGTTCCGAAACAGTCAAGACAGATAGTTTTCTACAAAAATATTATTCAGATTTAATTCTAGGCGAATATTTAAAAATTACAGTAGCTGATACAGGTTGTGGAATCTCCAAAGAAATCAAATATAAGATTTTTGAACCATTTTACTCTAACTGGTCAGAACCTTCCAAAGGTTTTGGTTTACCTATGGCTTTATCATCCCTAAGAAATCTTGGTGGGACACTTGACATTTTAAGCTTTGAGGAAATTGGAACAACTGCAACTTTATTCCTACCTATAAAAACC
>CAZLTJ010000057.1:0-3059 GCA_964562425.1 uncultured bacterium | reverse complement strand
AATCTTAGTAATCGATGACGATGAAATGGCTAGAAATGTAACAGTAAAAATGCTCGAATTCTTGGGATACGAAAGTTTTTCAGCAAGCAATGGTAAGGAAGGCATAGAATTATTTAAGTTTGCTATGCCTAACCTTGTTCTATTAGATATGATAATTCCTGGAATGAGTTCAGTTGAAATTTATTCCAAATTGAAGAAAATCGATAAAAATACAAAAATAATAATAATAACAGGTTACTCACAATCCACCACAGAATATGAAAAACTACAAAAAATTGATAAAATCACTTTACTAAGTAAACCTTTTACTCTCAACGATCTTTCTAAAATTGTCGAAAAAGTATTCCTAGATAAATAATAATTATACTTAATAAAATTCACTAAAATTATAATTGTTGACTTGACAGAAATGTACATTTTTCTATTTTGGTAGTTTGGATTTTAATATGCTTTAATAAGGTTACTGACATGTCTATCGATAAAACCTATAATCCATCAGAGATTGAGCCTAAATGGAACAAATTATGGCTCGATAAAAAATACGGAACCCCATCCGAAAGCAGGAAGGATCATGACAAATACGTCATAGTTATTCCTCCTCCAAATGTTACGGATATCCTTCATGTGGGACATGCTTTAAACAATTTAATTCAGGATGTATTAATTCGACGGAAAAGAATGATGGGTTTTGACACACTCTGGTTACCCGGAACAGATCATGCTGGTATTGCAACACAAAACATGATTGAAAAGGAACTACTTAAAGAAGGAAAAACTCGCGAGGAACTTGGTAGAAAAAAATTTGTAGAACTATTATGGAAATGGAAAGAGCAAAAAGGCGACACAATTATCAATCAACTTATTGAGATTGGATGCTCTTGCGATTGGACACGAACTAGATTTACACTCGATGAATCGATGTCTAAAACCGTTCGTAAAGTTTTTATTAAACTTTATAATGAAGGACTAATTTACAAAGGTAAATATATAATTAACTGGTGTCCTCGATGCGGTACTGCTATCTCTGATGACGAAGTAATACATCATAAACAACAAGGGAAACTCTGGTATATAAAATATCCATTTGCGGATAATCCATCAGATGGTGTTATAGTTGCCACAACAAGACCAGAGACAATGCTAGGTGACACTGCAGTAGCAATAAATCCTGTCGACGAACGATTTACACACCTGATTGGGAAAAAACTGCTTCTACCACTTGTAATAGAAAATCGTTCAGGGCTTACTTTTAAAGATGAATGCATTTCAGTTTCACCAGAAATTCCAATAATATCAAGTTATAAGGTTGATCCCAAATTTGGTACGGGTGCAGTTAAAGTTACTCCTGCTCACGATCCAAACGACTATTGGATAGGAAAAACACAAAATCTAACACTTGTAACTGTAATGGATAAAACCGGCTTAATGAATGAAAATGCTGGTAAATATAAAAACTTAGATCGTTTTAAAGCACGAAAAGCAGTTGTTAACGACCTTGAAACCCAAGGATTACTTGTTAAAATTGAACCTCACGAACTTTCAATAGGTCAGTGTTATAGATGTGATACATCCATAGAACCTTATTTATCTCCTCAGTGGTTTGTTCATATGAAACCACTTGCAGAAGCTGCTATCCAAATTGTTAGACGAGGCAAAATAACTATTCTACCCAAACGATGGGAAGGCGTTTATTTCAATTGGATGAATAATCTCAGGGACTGGTGTATTTCAAGGCAATTATGGTGGGGGCATCAAATCCCAGTCTGGTATGGTCCAGAAAAAAAGGAGTTTATTGCTCATAATTATAAAGAAGCTCTCGAGTCAGCTCGAAAATATTACCTCAGAGACGATATTGAACTTATACAGGACCCAGATGTATTAGATACATGGTTCTCATCATGGCTATGGCCATTTGCTACAATGGGTTGGCCTGATATTACTGATGATATGAAACAATATTATCCCACAGATGTTTTGGTTACAGCATCTGAGATTATTTTCTTCTGGGTTGCCAAGATGATCATGTCTTCTGAGCATTTCTGTGGTGAACTCCCTTTTAAAACTGTGTATATTCATGGCACTGTTAGAGATGCTAAAGGTCGAAAGATGTCTAAATCCTTAGGTAATGGAATCGATCCATTAGATGTTGTGGAACTCTATGGAAGAGATGCATTAAGGTATACATTAATTTCACAGGCTGCAGCAGGTCAAGACTTATTTGTGGAAATGAAATCGTTTGAAGTTGGACGTAATTTCTGCAATAAAGTTTGGAACGCTGGACGTCTCCTATTTTTGAATTTAAAGGATGATAAATTTCATATAGATGAATTTAAGAACCTTAATCCCAAAAGGCTTTTCGAAAAATGGATATTATCAAAGCTCTATTCAACAATAATAGAAGTTAATAAAGCACTCGAAAATTACCGTCTTGATGACGCAGTTCGAATACTTCATAAATTCTTCTGGAAAGAATTCTGCGATTGGTTCTTAGAAGGAGCAAAACTTTACTTTGAATCAGACAGAGATCTGAGAATTATAGCACTTTCAGTTTTTGAAACAACATTAAGGCTTATCCATCCAGTTCTTCCCTATTTAAGTGAGGAGTTATGGCATAGAACTGCAGATATTGTAGAAAACCTTGCCGATGATGAGGATAGCATTATGCTAGCTTCCTATCCTAATGAAAATGAATTATCAAAATATTATAATGCAGATGCAGAAGAAAGCTTCGATAAGATTATGGAACTTATTTTTTCAATAAGGAATATAAAGTCAGAAATTGGACAGGGAACTAAGAAAACAGGTTCGGCTTTGATATTAGCGAATTCAGAATATAATGAAGAGCTGATTAAATGTCAGATTGATATTATTCCTTTTTTAGCTCGAATCGACAAGATTGAAACAATTAAGAATAAACAAGAAGGTAAATTTGGAACGGCATCAATTCGACTAGGTCAGCTCTTTGTGTCGATTGAAAACCTAATTGATTTTGACAAAGAAGTAGTTCGACTAAAAAGAGAGGTTGCACAACTTGAGAAGGCTTTGGACATCATTAAGCG
>CAZLTJ010000056.1:13403-15169 GCA_964562425.1 uncultured bacterium | reverse complement strand
ATTAACACAAATTTTCCACTTGACAAAATATTTCTTAGCATTAATATAGTTATGGGCATATGCTAATAACTCAGGAAATACAGAAACACCTGAGCATAATTGGAATGCTTGAATGTATATAGGGAATGGAAATTGGAGGAGATAATTTAGAGCTATCGATAGAAACTAAAAAAATTGGATTTAATAATTCATAAAAAAAAGGATATATGACAAGGCCAAGAAAACATAGAAGAGTGCGATGTATGGGCATGATAACGGGTTTTGCTCCGATAAAGCCTTCTACAGGATCGCCAATTATCTTGGGTTTAGACCATCTTGAAGCTTTAAGACTTCACGATTTGGATGGTTTGGATCAGGAGCAGGCTGCCGCAAGAATGGAGGTTTCTCGGCAAACGTTCGGACGAATACTCAAGGAGGCACACCGAGCAATTGTCGAGGCTATTGTCACCGATAGAGGCGTTATTTTCGCCAATGAACATCCTATCGAGGTTATATGCGAGGAATTTGGGCATCGTTACCGTCATGGCAGACAATTTCATGGTGGTGGTATGCATGGACGAGATGATGATGAATGTTAACAAACAATTGTATAACTTTAATGAATATAAGAAAATGGAATGAAAGAATCGATATAAATGTAATAAACGATATGTTTTTAAAACTTCAGAAAAAACGATCGTTGAATTAAATAAAACAAAGGAGGTATAAAATGCCACGTGGAGACGGAACAGGACCTTCGGGGGCTGGACCTAAGACAGGCCGTGGTCAAGGTCCTTGCACAGGTAATAATGCTCCAGGATTCCAAAATGTTCCTAATGGACAGGGTATTCGTGGAGCGAGGGTTTCCAGTCGAGGCGGCAGAGGTGGTCTCGGGTTTAGAAATTGGTTCAATGCCACAGGCTTATCTCGATGGGCAAGAGGTATTTTCTCAAAAAAAAGGTAAGTCGAGTCGTTGTTCAACAAAGGGAAATGAGAACTTTACAAAGGAGGTATAAAAATGCCAGGTGGAGACAGAACAGGACCTTCAGGTGCTGGACCTATGACAGGTCGTGCTATGGGTTATTGCACAGGTTATAATGCTCCCGGATACATGAATGTACCGTATGGACGAGGTATGGGAGGAGCTGGATATTTAGGTCGAGGTAGAGGTGGAGGTGGTTTTGGGTATAGGAATCGGTTCTATGCTACTGGTTTGCCGCGATGGGCAAGAGGTTTTCCCTCACAAGGGTATGCTAACCCGACGCCCGTTGATGAGAAAGAGGAACTTGTTTACATGGCAAAACAAATGAAAGCAGAACTTGAGGAAATCCAGAAGCGAATCGACCAACTCGAAAAAACAGAACCCGGAAAGTAACTCTAAACTTACACAATCTTAAGTAAAACAGGTAATTGTTCATCGATATGCTTTCCGTTGGTGTTGTTTAAAGGGAGTGGATGCCTTGTCCACTCCCTAATCTAATTTGCACATCATGCCATTAATTACAAGTTCTTTAGAATATGTCCCTTCATCATTAATCTAATAGCACTCCCTCATCCTAAATCCTAACTCCCTAAGGAGAAGGACTTGATAACGCTCAACCTTTTGCTCCCCCCTCCTTGGGGATGAAAGCTGGAGAAAGGTTTTGCTAAAGAACTAACCGATTTTGAAATCCAAGCGCAGTTCCCAGTATCTCTTAACTATTTCAGCAATGTTATCAGCCACTTGCGAATTGGGAAGCATATGCAGCACTTGATCCATAGACCCGGGAACTGCACACTCTGAGATA
>CAZLTJ010000056.1:0-13303 GCA_964562425.1 uncultured bacterium | reverse complement strand
GGGAAGCATATGCAGCACTTGATCCATAGACCCGGGAACTGCACACTCTGAGATAATCCGTTTAATTCGGAAATATCCCACATCCAAGGACAGAAATGCCATAAGCAAGCCTTCATCTGTGGCGTAATTTTCGTTAAAACATTTATCCATCATCCATTTAACGTATCGCACGAGAACTTGCGTGTTAGTCTTGGGATCGAATATAGATTTGCAATCGTTCAATCCAGTAACGGAAGATACTTCTCTAAAAGTTTGCTCGGTCAATGCGAAAAGCCCGATCTTGCCACGTCCATCAAAGAAATCGGGCAGCATATAAGACCGCTGTTCCGCTAATGCAACAAACCACAGCGGAAAAGATGGGTTCTGTTCGCATTCACGCTGGAATTGTATTCTAACTTCCGAGATTATTAGGTTTGCAATTGCCAGACTATAACGCTTCATCTCCCAATTTCCTTCTCAATTGCGCAGCAATCTCTCTTCGAGCAATGTCTGCATCCTTAAGTCCAGCGGATTTGATAAGCTTATCTACAGCCTTGTCCAGCCAGTCGTCCCATTTCTGGTGTGGGAATAGAAGAAGCATCTCATCGGTAATCCTGTCGGCATTTAATGCAATCACTTGAGCTTGAGCCAATCGGTTCTCATTCGAATGAATCCATGGTTTGATATATCGACCAGTTAAATAGCCGATGAGGAACATAATAAATGGGATAACTGCCATTCCCACTATCTTATCCAATACAAAATTCATAAAATTACCTCCTTTTTGTGTTGACTTAATTTATTTGCTTACCGAAATTGATTTCATGGACAGCGACGATAAAAGATTTGCGGTGCTAACGTGCGATGTAATTCGTTCCAGCACATTCAATGTTACTACACTATCCAATGTCCTGAGTAGATCTATCGATGTGATAAACCATCGATTTTCAAAAGTTCTTTACAGACCTCTGTGCGTAATGTTCGGCGACTCGATTCAAAGTGTTGTATCTGATTGGGAGCATTGCTTCGACGTTTTCCAGATATTTGAGGAAAAGCTTTGGCTGTCAGGGAAAACTTATTTCGATCGTCCAATACTCATCCGATGTGGTATCGGAATAGGTAGTATTTCGAATCCAACGGAAGTTCTAGGCAAAATGACTGGTCAGGCTTTCATTCTCGCTCGGAAAGCTTTGGATACGATAATAAGAGAACGAAAAAAAAGCCTTGCCTACATCGAGTTTCCGGATGAAGAGATTACTGCAATACTATCTGCAATAATGTTGATTGTGTGCTCTCTTAAATCGTCTTGGACATACACTCAACGCGACACGATCGATGTTTATCGCAACTCCACCACTCAGGAGGAAGCTGCTGAGAAACTTGGTTTGTCTCAACAAGCGATTACAAAAAATTTAGAGAGCTCGAGTTTTCAATCTGTTAAACGTTTCGAATCTGTTTTTGCAAGACTTTCGAGGAAGTTGATACAGCCATGATTAGTTGTATTACTCGAAACAATACAATATGATTGCATTTGCAATCTAAGATTGAAGCACTAATACTGGTAACCTTATAATGTAACTTTTATTAATTGTAACCTTGTAATGTTGCTTTGCCGAAGCTGATTGGATTCTATACTAATGAGCGACCTAATATGATTGTATTTACAAACTAAAATAGGAGCATTAACGCTAACAACCTTGTATTGTAGTATTTAGCTAATACAACCTTGCATAGTTGTATTTAGTGTAACGTTGCATAGTAATAATTGTTTAGTATAACCTTGTGTAGTTATATTTTAATTTAAGCTTGTATTATCGATATATTATAGTTGGAAATGATGACACTAATTAAAATTATATTGTTTCTCCTTGCACTATTCGGAGGAAAAATTGCTGTCGAGCTACTTCTGAAATCGAGCCGCATTGTGCTCGAATCGGAGTTTTACAATGATAACTCTGCAAGATTATCCACGATAATAGGTTATCTTGAGAGAGCTTTGGTTTTTGTGTTGCTGCTCGAGGGCTATGCCGGTGCATTAGGATGGCTTTTCGCTGCAAAATCTATTGCCAGATTTCGAGAGCTCGAGAACCGATACTTCACAGAATACTACCTTATTGGCACATTTGCATCGATACTTTGGGCATTGTTATGCTTTTTGCTCGCGAAATATCTCATAAGCATGCTTTAATGTGCTCCGATATAACCTCAGAAATTCGAGAAGTCCAAATGCTCCTATTACAATCGGCAAATTCAGTTGTGAGTTGAGGATGTATACATTCTTTTGTTTCACAACCATCCTTGAGAATTTTAAGGATATCGGGTTTAGATTGTTGTCTTGGAAAGACGAATATAAGTTTCAATTGCAGATTCACTCCCACCAGCTTCGAATTAGCTGAGCTTTGAAACCGGGACACAGTTTTGGTGAGAAATCATTATGACTATAAACATCTTCGGCACTCAACTTGAATTCACTTAGGATTTGCTTTACGAGTGTTTTAAGAGATTGAAGCTGCTTTACCGTGAACCATCGTTCCGGTGGACCAATAAATGTAGGTGACCCTATCAGACATATTCCTAACGAATCATAGTTGTGACTCTTTGTGTGAGCTCCCATTTTCCACCATGGTCGTCCAAGCTCGATTAGCCCATCATCAAGTTCATTATATACCGAAAACGGCTCTCTTTCACCATTGAGAATGACATAATGATAGCCGATATCGTCGAAGCTACGTCGTTTGTGCCACAGACGAATGATTTTGACTTCACCGAAATCCGATGCGGAGCAGTGAAGTATTATCCTATTTATTTTTCTTTGTCCGTTCATTACTTCAATATAATACTGTTAATCGTTAATTAAAATCCACTTTATGTAACTACGTCATCTCACCTCGTAACGTCCCATTTAACAATGAAATTAGAACGCCAGACTGTTTTAACTCTTCCATCGGAGAATTCAACCTCGATATCTGCAGCATAGGCTCTCGGTTCAAGCTCCGTATCGGATGAATTAAGAGTCAAACTCATCTGCCCCTCCGATGGATCGATAATGGTGAGTGATTTTTCTATTACATAATTCTCATCATCCTCGCGGATTCGAGCGGTAAATGTTGCTGAAGCTCCAATTAAGCTCACGGCTTTACCCTCGGCATCGAGGATCTGAATGTCCAAAGTCATGCTGTCGCCGCGAAATACCATTATCGGTTGTCTTGTCTGATTATCCAAAAACGCAGTTATCTCATCGGAACTCAACCTTAATAATGATGTCAGATTGCCACCCATTGTCCATGCGCCTTCACCGTGATTATTCGATAGTTCATCGTCGATCTCCTGCTTCGTGTCTACTCCCGAAATTGAGAAACATGGAATATCCGCTTGGTCGGCATCGCCAGTTGTGCATGCTACTGCGACATATTCTCCATCTGAACTCGGTATGAAACTGCAATAATAAAGTCCTTCTCCCATCTCAGTTCCCGAAACGTCAGAGGAATTTGTCTCACCTATTTTATATATTTTGAATGTAACAGTCAGTCCAGTGGCACTCTCGCCTGAATTTACATAATGTGCCACAAATTTATATGTTTCACCCGATATTAATTTCATTTTATCCTCCTATTAATCCAATAGTTTTCCCACCGATGAAGTTTATTTTGTTAGCAAATCCTCCTGCTTCAGAGTATTCAATTGTAAGAATTGGTCGTTTACTTGGATCGTTTATATAATCTGAAGCCCATAGCTGAGAAGTTATCGTTGGATTCCCATGAAATTTAAAACCATAATCTGTACTAACATTAACAATTGCCTGAATTGTATTGGTAAGATGAAACGAAACCCATGAGTTAAGGTCTCCAGAATCAACGTCGGTCCATGTATCGAGGCTGGTTTGCTCACGATCATTTTCACCGTTAGCTCCTGCTATTTGCCAATTCCCCGGTGGATATATCGCTCTAATCCATGTGCATAAGGTTTCACTCCATTCGCGCAACATTCTATATGGACCTATGGAATTAGTTCCTCCGTAATGGCTCCAAAGCCACATTTCAAGCTCTGCTGAATTTATCGTTGCTCCTGAGGGAACCGATCCACCATCCGATTCCAATATCTTAAACTGCATAAGAGTATAGACAGTTCTGTTATTTGCTTTACCAATCTGAACAGTTTGCTCTGTTCCAAAATTTAAATCCTGATACAAACCACCTTTGATATATGCGTCCTTGCCTTCGCTGGGTCCCGGCTGAAGGATCACTGTGGGATCAAGAATTACGGGATATTTGGCATCATTAAGTATGCTTTCCGGAACTATAATTTCAATATTGAAACTTGAATATTGAGAACTTGATATCGATGGTGTAAGCTTAATCACTTCATCTGACAAAAGAATTTTTGGACGAGCAAATTTGAATTTTCTTCGGCTCGGTTTTTTTGTGAAAACAATTTCTTTGTGAATTAAATGTCCCAATACAACAAGCCTGAATTCTATTCCATCCGCTAATTTCCATGAAATCACATTGTCCTCGACTCCAATGAATTCCGGATCGAAATCGGGCAAGGATAATCCCCAACTGGCTTCCGTAGAAGGATCCACAATCATCATCAGCGGAAGAGAAGATTCCTTTGGAGCAAACGCAAGTAATAGATCGTGATTTAAAATTTCGAAATTGTATAAGCTAAATTCCTTCGACTGTGCAGGAATAAGCTGAATATCGGTCCATTTCCCAGAGTTACGATTGCGAATGAATCGGCGTTTTAGAGATGTCTCGATTTTGCGATTTAATCCGCGTTTACTCAATATTTCTGTGGTTTCACTGATTATCATTTTTATACCTTCTCGTAAATTTTACAAATTGTTCATATAAGTCTATCTGCTTACAAATCATTTATATATCTGAACCCAGAAAAGCTTTGGGAAAAGTTTTCCAGAAGGGGAGAGAATATTTGCGTATCCTCTCCCTGATTAGATATGTGGTTCCCGAAATAATCGATACTTGGGGGTAGGATATTTGCGTCGCACTTCGAAGTGTAAAATTTGTCTATTCCAAAGTACACTAACCAATCAAAGAAAGATAAATTGCCCAATCATGAATCTATGCGAAATGTTAACCTAATCTCTACATTAGACAATCCGGAAGGTGCATCGGAATATATCTGCAGAGTGCTCTCCGAATACCTTCGCACTAATAAACTCGGATTACCTTCGGAGGTCTCCTCACTCCTTGCGAATCGTTCGCCATTGTCTATTTTGAGTTCGTGCAAACTGTCAGAGAAAGTGTCTCTGAAATACATTGAGCAGTCGGCATTAACAGTTGTTTGGCTTTCTATTTCAATTCTAATGAGTCGCATATCCCGAAACATAGAAACGGTAAGCGCTGGTGTCCCTGTGGGAAGCTTGTTTGCGTCGATCGCTGTTGTTGGAAATGCCCCTGAGACGAAAGAATTGCTCAAAACTACTTTGCTGTAATCCTGATAATAATTGCTTCCGATGAGAAGATTCTCTGTGAATGCGTCTAATTCACTCTGAAGGTCTAGCTCGATTGAGTCCTGTGCAGTCGGGTCCGATGTCCCTGCATTATTAACTGCCCATATTCTATACGAAAGTTTAACATCGGTAAAAGGCATGCTCTCGATATCAGCAAATCGAATCTCGTTAGAAAGTATGCTCTCTGTGGTATAACCCGCAAAGAGAATCCGCGAGTTTGTGTCTATCGTGACATTCTCATCACTGTGATGATACTCACCTCTTATTACATATAATATTCCCGGTTCACTTTGAGACCATCGAATGTGAATTCCATTAGTAATTTTAATAGCTGAAACGCCTGTGGGTGTCGAAGGTGTGCTACCCTCGAGTGTAGAAATTCTCGATTCGTGGTCGCTAACATCATCCTCGACATTATCGATATCCGCAGTAATGTCATCTGTGGGATGAAATCTGGCTTGAAAATGCATAAGTTCTGTCCAAGTTGGATCCGATGGCGAATCTTTGAAATATATGTCATAAACATCGGTAGGTAGCTCAACTGAATAGAAACCGTCACCATGATCGGTGAACACTGTCCCCGAAGTTTCCGGATCGCCACCAAGCTCCACAGCCTTAAGCGCATGACCTGTGTCCATTGCGATAAGTAATTTTCTGTTTGCCATTATTTCTTTCTCCTTTCTTTTTTCCCATAAAATTGTTAAACTAATTAATATGCGATATTATAAAAAAATTTGTGTTCTATTGCTCTGGCTCTTCATTTCGTCATGTGCACAACAGACCGATCCATGGAGTGGGGATATTGAAGATAGACTCGAATTCATCGAAAAAGAGCTTTCACAAAAACTTTATTTTATCCCTTTCCCCGAGAAATTGATTCCAAAAGATTATGTTGACAAAAGATGGAATCTCTCCAGGCATGTTCACTCTCTCCTTAGAAGCTGTCCTAAGGCATCGGTTCTTATATGCAACTGGGAGCAATGGATTGTTATTACAGCCTCCAAGAATCACCTTCTTTATATGAAAAGAATTCTGCCTATTGTACCGGAATTTATTGGCAATAAGCAATTCAAGGCTTTCATTGAGGAACATTATCAATATCAAACTCCCTATGATATCATCTCTACATCATCTGAATCTTTGGAATTTACATCCGACGACTCTCTTGTCGATATTGTAGGGGATACGATAAACATTTTCAAAGGAGTCTCAAATTCTCAAGAATCGTTGGAATCCTTGTCTGACGACTCTCTTGTTGTTTTCGTTCGAGATATGATGAAGATTTTCAAGAAGGTCTCAAGTTTTACGGAATTCTTGAAGCTGCTAACTGAAAAGGATATACCGATAATGATGCTCCCGGAATCCCTATCTGAAACACCAAACCGATACATTAGAGTTCCATGGGGTTTAGTGTCTCGTCTTCTTCCCGATACAATCGACGAGCCTGTTGCGAAAAGTCTTGGTATCGCGGTTACTATTCAATTCTTCAAGAATCTTCAGGATTTCGAGTTGAAATATATAGGATTCTCTAATAGTGAGGGATTATTTCACTGGAGCGAGTTGGTTAATGCCATTAAACGAGCAGTAGAATTTATGGACAACCGCGATCAGGTTGCATTCTCGGATTCTCTATTAATGTATACACATTACAGCCTTCTTACGTCGTATTGGGTGGATTATCTTCCATGGCGAATCGAGCGTGAGCAACGATTAAGCCGCGATGCTTTCCAATATGCTAACCGATTGCTTTTTGAGCTCAGAAGGTCTAACAATGCGATATCACCTGAATTAACAGCATCGCTTATTCAACTATCTAATAATGTAATCGGGTCTCCTGGAATAACCAAACATCGTTAGCTTCCAAAGTTATTTTTACATTACAATCCAATAATCCGGTTCCGATTTCTCGTTCACATCGATTACGTCCATAAAAGGTCTTTCCTGCGTAATGAATACAGCTTCTACTGGACCGTATCCCTGCGGTTGATTATCGAAGAACCACTCACGCCAGGTCCCATACGGTGTTACCTCGTATCCTCTTATTTCACCCGGTATCAATAATACTATTTTCCGACCGGTGGGATCCTCTGCCCAGAAATTTATCACTCTTCGAATTGCCAACATACCATCCCCATCGAGAAAATCGAATCGAATTCTAATTCGCTGTGTAACATCATCGACCTCGAAAATTGGTTCCGGTGGATAATAAGTTACGCCATTGTCGGGCAACTCTATTGTGGATATCACCGAGCCACCAACAATGAGGAAAAATTTCGTCTCCACACTGGGGAACAGCAGCTGGTTTTCATCTAATTGCTGGTTCATAATTCCATCCTTTCTCCCCATCTAAATAGCAGGTAAAATTTGTAAATGTTGTAGCTGGTTATTCTGGCAACGATCTTTGAGACTCTTGCGAAATCCGGAATATCGAGCTTATCCAGCGATTCCAGCACTTTTTTGGTAATTACCTGCATGTCGATTGCGGAAATTGTCGGTGGAAAATGCAGTTTAATCACAATTTCTGCCTCGAGTATTTCACTCTTCACTGCACTAAGATCGTTCCTTACGGACTGGACATTTATTGTTGCTCCTGGAAGTTGCGTTGCAGCGAGCTCGTCGTCACCTATAAGAATATCCCTCAATTCTATTACTTCGAGTAATTTGTTCTGGATGCTTTCTAATATTTTCTTCAGCATTATTTACCTCACAATCTCATATCCGCTGTCGAGTTGCTTCGACAGTATTTTCAATGCTCTTTCAAGTTCTTCCTCAAATTTTATTTCATAGAGCCTGGCTTTATGCTGAAAAATATCGTTATCTCGAACTGAATTCTCACGGAAAACCACACATAAATTCAAGAGTATCCCCGCTCTTTTGAAAATTGAGGAGTTTTCGATGCTTGAAACTACATCTTCTAAATGACTGTATCGCTGTTGAATTCTACTTTCCAGCATAGACTTAATTGTCCCATGTCTGTATGCATCCGGAATTCGACCAACAATTTCCCCCTCTAACGCAATAAGGTCTGCTGGTGTGTATAAAACGTTTTCCTGCCAGGACATTTCTTGCTCCTTGATTTTTATTATTAATTCATCTAAAAACTTAGAGAGGGAGTGCAAACTCCCTCCCATTATTGCTCAACATATTTGTTTATTCATCGCCTATATTCTTGATTAGTCCGTGTGCCTGTAGTGCATTATGTATCTCCAAAGTATATTCGCCTAACACTCTTCTGGCAGTGAAATCTGCTCCGGATGGTGTAGCATCGAAATCGGAAAGCGAACGGTTGTCCATTGGCACTAATGCAAGTCGTTTTGTATCCAGAAATAGAACTTTATCATCTGGCATATTGACATCGAGAACGATAGTTTCGATCATTCCCAGCGGAAGATCACCAATGAATTCATAAACAGCAGCACCAGTTGAAGTATCTGTATATCGTGTTCTGACAATTGGCGTTGAACCTGAAGTAAGATTAAATGATGAGATCTTGCGAGCTTGTTTAGTGCCAGCTAAAAGCAGATTCGGCTGTCCACCTTTCTTAGCAATATCCTCTAGAAGATCGTTCATCATTGTCGATGTAAGCGGATTACTGGTGGCATCTTTTACATTGCCATTTGAATCGTCAACATAATACAACACGCCACCCATTGTTCTTGGTACACTGGGATCGTTAGTGTTTGCGTATCGACGTCCGTAAATCGCTGCGAAGTTCATCTCCATACTCAACTGCACAATTGCATCACGAACAGAACGATCTATTAAATCCTCAAAAACCAGATGTCGTGAGTTTTTGGCAGTGTTTGAGACACGAGTTGTTCGGGTGAATATCTGAGTGTAGTTATATTCGGTTCCCGGTTCTGTCCAGATATTATCTCCAGCTTCGCTACCTTCAGCTGCAGGAGTATACAGTATCTTAACCACAGTGTTATCATCCATATCCACAGCTGTAGTTCCACCATATCCTCTGGTTACTGTTAGAGTATTAGTGGCAACCGAAGTAACTTTCATTTGCTCGTCGTATCCTGCGAATCCCAAGATCATTCCGCAGGTAAATTTTGAGCCGTCATCCACATCGATGCTTGTATCGGTACTGATTACAATGCCGTTAAGCGCATCCTCTGTCGGTTCTATTACATCCTCGACCCATTCGTGCTTGTGGTGATATGCTCTGCCCACAATAGGAATTCTGGAAATGAATGTCGGGGTTTTCTCTATAATTGTCAACAGAACGTCCGAGAGATCCCGACGTAGGTTTTGAAATGAATAAGTGGTAATCATGAAAACCTCCTTTAGGTTAATTATGTTTGAAAATTGTTTGAAAATCGTTTTGCAGAGAGCTTTGCAAAGCAATTATAAAGAATTTGCAGAGGGTATAAACTTACTTATCCGTTTACCCTAAGGACTTTATTCCTTTGATGGATTTAATTTTCTAATGAAATAAGTCTTGTGTGAGTTTATCTTTTAAGAATTCTAACCTATCAATTGAATCTTCTGAAAGGCTGTTTATCTTTTGCTCGATAATTCAGACATATGTTATTGCTGCTCTATCTCCTCAATGCACTCAGTATTTCCAACGGATCATTTCCTCGATTGGCTCTAATCTTTCCTGGAACTCCATTATCGATTTCCACTGCGGAGTGCTTCACGAAAAGTTCCGGAAAGTTCTTCTTAAGCGTCTGGACGATCTCGTTAGCTCTATCTGCGTTAATTTCCACTTGAAGTTCAGCAACGCTGGAAAGTTTTTCCGCTGCATCCAATCGTTCCATTCTGATACCGGAGTTTAGCGCACAGTTTTGGAAGATTCTCCTGTTATGTTCTGCCAATAGCATCATCTCAGTTTTGCCAAGCCTTTCGCGAATATCATCTAATGTATCGCTAATCTCTTCTTTTAGCGGTTCTTCCGATTGTTTCTCCTCAGAAACATCTGGGATTTCTTTATCTTTCTCCATCGAATTCTCCTTTATGGTATTTGATTATCCTCTAAGTTATTTTCTTGCAATGAGTTTTCGCTCCACCATTCATACGATTGCTTAAGCATCGTTTCCGCCTCTTGTTCGGTCACTTTGTAACGACGTATAAGGAAATCGATCGGTGTTACAAGTTTATTATTGAACATGAAGCGCCACTCTGCCAATTCCTCACCCTGAGGTTGTGGAAGTGAGATGTCGTTAACTGTAACTTTAAGGTGAATATCTTCCGGAAATGTAACTCCGCTGAATTGGTTATTAGCTGGCAAAAATGGTGCATGATAGTTCCAAACTTTCTTTATAACCTCAAAGAGTTCTTCCTCTGCATCTTCGAAAAACGGTAATTCATTCTCCCGGGATTCAAGAAGTTTAAGATTTTCCATTACCAATGCGAATCCAGACTTCACACCTCCCCGAAGTGAGAAATCCGCATTAGAAACGCCATAAGCTCGAAAAATCCTCATTATTTCGTGCTCGAGAAGAGTTATTAGCTCCTTAATCTGCGGATCGGGTGATTCAAATCTGAAATCCGGGCTTCCTTGGTCACCTATCATTCCCAGCGGAATTATCAATGGTTTTCCCGGTGAGATAGTTATTTGTTCCGGTCCTCTATAACCGATTAATATTGGCACAGAGAAAGTTTGCATTTTAACAAGGTAGTTAAGCTGAGTTAGTTTTATGTTTATATTATCCTGAGCTATTATTAGATCATCACCACCTTGAACGAAAAAGCTTTCATGCGGAAGCTCATCCGTAAAACGCACAAACGGCAATACATCGTATGGATTAATTCCATTGCGATTTCCCGGATTTACTATAATATCACCTCGAGCTGAAAGCCTTAAATATCGGTTCTTGTCCCAGTAATGGATTACGTAATGGTTATCCAACGTCCAGTTATCCTCGTATTGTGAGAGTGGTCTTGCGTATGCGATTACATCCGGTTCAGTGGGATCGTTATCGTCCACCAGCACATCTACAAGATTCGGTGTGAGTATGTCGAGTTTGATACTGTTATATCTGAACGACGGTTTTATAAGCACATTTCTGCAAAGTTTAACATGTCGGTTTGCGGTTTTCATAATCGTTTCGTATCTCGTCTTTTGTTGGATGAATGTCCATAATTTGGTAAGTTTTGCACCAACAGGCTTGTTGCTATCTCTTATAAGGGATCTTCTCGCACCGCTGCGATATATCATTGCAGTTTCATTGACAATAGGTTTCACAATATTAAAAAAATGTGGTTGGAGAGATAATGGATCCGTATGAGCGAACTGCGTCGAAATCATATCCTGCAAATATGTCAGTTGCCTGTCGTAATAGTAATCTAATCGCTTGATAATATCACGCTTGTATTGTGTCGTCGAACTTTTTCTGGATTCAGATAATAGAACAGAAATTTTCTTCTCTAGGGGAATCATTGTTCCTCCTTAAATGTTTATTGGAATTTTTAGCTGATTGAGTTATTATTTAATCATGCTAAAGGGCGACTTCAAAAATCCTAACGGTCGATTTGTGGGCATAACTTATAAAAATGTAAGAACTTATGCATTCATACCAAAATTTTTACCACCAAAAATCAAATGGGACCTTGAGTTAGTGAATAAGCTTGTAGATGCCCAAAAGGCATTAGCAAAACTTAATGGGTTCATTTCCAGACTCCCAAACAGAAAAATACTCCTCACAAATTTTATCTCTAAAGAGGCTATTCTCTCCTCACAAATCGAGGGAACTCAAGCAACAATAGAAGACCTCGGTTTATACCAAGCCACCGGTGAAGAACGCACAGAGGATGTCAGAGAAGTAAGCAATCACATCGATGCTCTTTATCATGGTCAAAAACTACTGGAGGAACTTCCAATTTGTATTCGCATGGTTAAAGAACTTCATTCAATACTTCTTAAGGATGTTCGAGGAGTAAATAGAACGCCCGGTAAATTCCGCAGAACACAGGTATATATTGCTTCCTCAGGTCAAAAAATTGAATATGCATCCTTCATCCCTCCACCACAAAAAATGCTCTTAGAACTCTTGGGTAACTGGGAGAAATTTATTCAAAGCAATACAAAAATTCCGTCATTAGTTCTCGCAGCCATAATGCATTATCAATTCGAAGCCATTCATCCATTCCTCGATGGCAATGGACGTATAGGTCGATTACTAATCATGCTTTTATTATTGAAACAGAAGCAACTCGACGAACCGGTTTTATATCTCAGTGCTTATTTTGCTTCACATAGACAACAATATTACGATCAACTTTTAAATGTCAGTCAAAATTCCGATTGGCGAAGTTGGATTCTGTTTTTCCTGGATGGTATTATACAATTATCACAAGATGCATTAGTCAAAGCAAGAAAACTGTTCGATCTATACGATGGGTATATACATAAATATTCTGGTGTAACATTTCAGGTTGCTGAAATGCTTTTCAAAAAAACAATTTTTACAAGAACTCAAATGGCTGAACTTATAGAGAAGTACACGCTTCAATCTGTATATAATGCAATAAGTAAATTGGAGGATGAAAAAATTATTATCTCACCCGTTAAATCAAAACGTAATCAGGTTTATTTTGCAAAAGAAATACTGAATATAATTATGGGAGATTAATTTTAGTCTAACTTTATTTAACAATCGTTAGTAAAGAAAAAGGCTTAAAATTTTAAAAACTCACCTTCATTGTAAAATTTATTTTAAAAAGAAATTTTCGTTTTTATTTTCTATATGCTCGGTTCTCAATAAGTTAGTTAAGTTTTATATCATATTTCTGTATCTATTTAATCTAACCACTTAGTAAAATTTACTTTAAAAAGAAATTTTCGTTTTTTTTATTTTCTATATGCTCGACTCTCAATAAGTTAGCTAAATTGTATATCAT
>CAZLTJ010000055.1:0-15230 GCA_964562425.1 uncultured bacterium | reverse complement strand
GGACTTCCCGACAGTTCTACAGGTATGCTATCTATAGATCCAACTGCATCGATTTTTTCTTCTTCGCTATATGCATAAGCCAAAACTCTATACCCAGAATCCGAGCCTTGAAGATTTTTTGGCACAAAAATAGGAAGCTCAAAATACCCATCATGAATAGATGCAAGACCAGAAAATAAAATATCTCCTTCTTGAATATAGTAAACTGCATCACTAATAACTGGAGATTCATAGTATTTATTATATCTCGGCCCAAACAATAGAATCTGTACTTTGCCGTTAATAGAAGTTTCCACATCCCCAGAAACAGTAATCCATTGTGCTGCATAAAGAGTATCCGGATCGAGGTTCATTGTTATCTTTAAATGTGGAAATCCAAACTTCATTGCTGGATCGCCAAAAAGTATGTATTGCGAATCGTGATAGCGATTTCTCCTGCTAGCAACAAGTGCTGCACCAATAGATATTGAATGATTATAAAAAAGAAGATCGACAAGCGATCTATTGATAACTTGATTGCCACTAATAGTAGAACCGGAAGTAGCTCCAATCGTTGCTACAGCTCCCCCTGATGGTTTTCGCAGAAGGTCTTCACCGATGCACTCAAGGTTATCTGTAAAATAAAATTGATGATTATCGCAGGAAAACATTGAAACCAGTGGCAATTTCTCACCATTATCCCAACCGGGTAAATCCATAGGTAAGTTCAGTAATCTCTCGTGAGCCCAAAGATGATAGTTACCATGTCCTATCCAATCAACGTAAATCGCTCCTTTTCTTACGTCCTGTAAAAGTGCGTCTCTTGCAGTGGGTTTTCTTAAAGCAGATGTTCTTGGAAAATCGATTAGATAAATCGGATCTACCATTACACAAGAAGGTAAATACCGAGTTATAATCTCATTAGCATTTCGAGTGTAACCCAGATGATCTGTAGCGTTATCATCTCTGTATTCATCATCTGCTGCAATTATAGCTCTTATTCTCCAGTCACCAAAATCAGGATTGTTGATGTAATTCGTCATTTTACCAATCACTATATCCAGTTGTTCTTGGTTTTTCACTGGAAGTCTGGATGACATAAGCTCGATTACGTCAAAATCTGCATTTATCGTTGCGTAGAATGCGTCAGTCCCATGACTGGCAAACATCGCAGGTGGAAATAAATTCGGTTCATCTGTCATACGATATCTGTAATCCAGATGCCCATCACCAACAAAGACAGTATATTGAGGTTTGGGAGTTGAGGATTTATTATAAGCATATTGTAAAAAATTTCTTATTGCCACAGGATCGAATCTACCGTATCCGAAGTCATGGTAAATATCCTCCAACCAAATTATCCTTGTTGAAAGTCCTCTATTCTCCCAGAATTTAGCCAGTGAATCTGGATTTAATTCTTTTGGAGATAACAGCAAATAATCAGCATTAAAAGATTCAGGATTCCACAGAGGAAAATCTCTTTCAATAATACCCATTGGAATAGGTTGTGTGAAATTTCTTTCAAAGGCCACGTATTCCCGTCTAGTTAAACTATCAATAAAGTAATGTTCACCATCACCAATCTCAGTTGCTTCAAACATTCTAACCTGCCAAATATTTGTGACATCGAAAATTATGGGATTTGTAAACCCAAATATCTCGTATTGTATTTTCCCCGGTGATATTGAATCAGTGTAGAAATGAAGAAAGTTAGAAGAAGCTATAAGATTAATAGGATAATCTATTCCCAAGAATTTGAAATAAGTATCTTTTGAATCGTTATATATCAATGTAATATTATTCAAGCCTGGTTTTAATTTTCTTAAGATTAATGAGGATACACTTTGTCCGTTACAACGAATATTATATGTAGTAGGTGCAGGACTGAGAGAGGCTGGTATCTCAGATCCGGGTACAATTCTCAAATCGTTGAGAATAAAGGATATCTCCCCTCTAATAAGTTGATTGTACCAACCATTGCCCAACCAAAAATCATAGAGCTTGTTTTCTCCGTAATGAACTAACATCCTTCCCCAGTTTATTGTCGTATCAAAACTAGTATTAGCAGTTGGATGAAGTCTTTTGGGAGACTCGGGAAATGCTCCATCTAAGGCAATCCAAACCGATAAACTATCACTGAACGTTCCTTCAAGCCATATAGCTTTTCTACCGGACAAAATCCAACCTTCAGGACCGACATGATAAAAAATTAATGTATCGCTTTCGTCAAAAACATTGTCATCATTTCCAAAATAGAGAAGTGGCACTTCATTGATTATTTCGAACTGTTCCGCAATATCTGAAGTAAAATTACCAAATTTAGTTGTGTAAAGTCTTATTTTTTTTGGGTTTACTGTGTTAGGCTCAATTCCCATTTCCTCAAACCAGTTTTTTGTTATAGCATAAATTCCACCACCTTTTAATGGAATCCTAATCCATGAATCTGCAGCATCGAAAGGATTCTCTGGGATATCCTCATCCATTAGCATATAACGAAAATTTTTCGCTTGTTCATAGTTCACCAACACCGTTCGCAAGACATCCTCGAATTCTCCTTCAGGGATTAATTCACCCAAACCACTTAATTTAATATTTATCGAAACTTTATCGGCAATTTCGAGAATTCCCTGTTGATAATTATATTTTATGGGTTTTACGATTATTCGAGCAATTTTCTGTGATCTAATAAAACCATCATCCTCAATAGACACAACGGGTTCCTCAAGAAATGCTTCGCTTTCATAGTAAATTGGCTTAGGTATCATTGGCTTGGCAATTAAATTGCTTTTATCCCAATAAAATGAATCAACTGGGACAACAGGATATGGAACTTTTTGTTTTTGTCCCCATTCAATTTTATAACTTATAGAGTACTCACCTTCAACGGGAACACCAATAAGATAGTAAACCTCTGGTAACTTTGGTGCTCCAGGACGATGCTCGAAATCAAATTTAGAACTCGTTAAGATATTAGTAAATTTTCCCATCGGAGTGCTTATTGTTTGCGTTTGAAGTTCATCTATTGTGAAAATTATCTCAATAGAATTATCCTCAATATTGGTCTTGGTACTTCCGTTAGCAATTTGAAATACCATTATCAATGTTAATATTATCGAAACTCTACACATTGAAAATCCTACAAAATATTACTTAATATATATAATAGGTTTAGTGTAATTAGAGCCTTTAATTATAGCGAAATACAAACCACCCGGAAGACTATGAGGATAAAAATTAACAGAACCTTTTACAAAAACCTTATCTACCAATCGTCCACTTATATCGACAATAGCAATATCCGCATTTGCCATTCCAACCAAAGAAATTCGACAACTTGAATTAAATGGATTTGGAATAATTTCAATATAAGTATTTTGCGGGAGACTGGGAGGTTCAAAAATTCTAGTCCAATCTCTGTATCTAAAAAAAACTGATTTTTCAACCGGCACAAATATACTTTCCGTTGCTGTTATACTGGTCGCAGTTTCCCACATAATATCATTAGGAATCGAATCACTAACAATAAATTTAAAAAATCGAGGGAAAGATAAACTGTAAGGAAACGAATCTGCATCCCAGACAACCCACACCGACTCATCTGCTTCATCCCGAAAACGAAGTTGCCATAAATTTAATACCGCAATTCCTGTATCGATGTTCGCACGAAAGTCCTTGATTAATCCGGAGATCGAATCCCCTTGAAAATATGCATAAAATCCAAACATTGGTGGTGGAGGTGCAAGCTCATCGATAAACGGATCGAAGGAATCCGAAGCACCAACTGCCTGCCCAAAATATAGTTTAGGATAATATGCACTATCTTCTGATGTAGGATAAAGTTTCACTGGAATCCGCCATTGTCCAAAAAGCATGCTAACAACAGTAACTACTATTATTAATATTTGCATAGATTTGGTCATATTACTTATCAACATTCTTACAATCAATTGCTTAAGGCAATAAAATGTCTTGAGACTATATTTTCAAAGCAAATTAACGTAGATTGAAGAAAAAGCAAAGTTATACTAAATACAAATTTTTATAATCTACTAAATAGAAAAAGAAATAATTATAGAGTTTATACAACAATGATAATATAAATCAATTAATCGCAATATGTTAATCCAATTATTGACCTGTTGTCTCTGTAACAACCTGCTCAAGGGGAACAATACCCTCAAACATTCGATCAATAGCTTCCTGTCTTAAGGTTCTCATTCCCTGCTGACTGGCTATTTCCTCAATTTCAAGTGCTGAACCACCCTCAATAATGAGTTTTTGGAGTTTCGCAGTGATAGGCATTGCTTCGAAAATTGCTATTCTTCCTTTAAGTCCCTTCCCATTACATACTGGACAACCCTCACCTTTGTAAAATTTCAATCCCTTTTTCTTCACATCATCCATATCGATTCCTAATATTTCAAGCTGATCCTCAGGTGGTTCATATTCTATCCTGCAATTTTTACAAATCCTCCTCAATAATCTCTGTGCTACAATGAGCTTAACAGCACTAGCCACCAAAAATGGAGCCATACCCATATCAATCAATCTAGTAATTGTGGATGGTGCATCATTAGTATGTAAAGTCGAGAACACAAGGTGCCCTGTTAATGCAGCTTTCGTGGCGATTGATGCTGTCTCTTGGTCTCGAATCTCCCCAACCAGAATAACATTGGGGTCCTGGCGTAAAAATGATCTAAGCGATGTCCCAAAATCTAACCCAATAGATGAATGCATTTGCACCTGATTAATACCTTCAAGGTTGAACTCGACTGGGTCCTCAGCAGTCATTATGTTTATATCGGGATTATTAAGTGTCTGAAGAGCTGAATACAATGTCGTAGTTTTTCCTGAGCCTGTTGGTCCAGTGACTAATATCATCCCATATGGCATATGTATGGCTTTATCAAACTCTTTAGAAGCTCTTTTAGGGAATCCGAGTTTGGACATATCAAGCATAAGGGTTAATGGGTCTAAAATACGCATAACCACTTTCTCACCAAAAATACACGGAAGAATTGAAACGCGAAGGTCGATAGCCCGTCCGAATGCTTGTATTTTTATTCTGCCATCTTGAGGCAGACGTCGTTCTGAAATATTTAATTTTGCCAGAATTTTTATTCTTGATATTACAGCGAGTCGGAGACCGAAGGGAAGCTGGAGAACCTCTCTTAAACCGCCGTCAACTCTGTATCTTACTCTGAATCGTTTTTCATAGACTTCAATGTGGATGTCTGAAGCATTAATTTTTATAGCATCTAAAATGATAGAATTAACAAGGCGAACAATAGGTTTATCTTGAACGGCTGCATGAAGTTCGCTTTCAGTGACACTATCTTCTGTTTCTTCAACTATTTCCATATCTGCACCCATTTCTTCAACAATATCTGTAAGCGTTTCTCCGAGATTATAATACTTATCTATAGCTTTCTGAACCGAATCTTTTGAGGTCATAACAGGTTGTATTTCGCAGCCAGTAATAAATTTCAAAGTATCAAATGCAGATACATTCTGGGGTTCATTTGTTGCAACAAATAAAATCTTGCCGACTTTAATTACAGAAAGAACATCGAACTTTTTTGCCAAATCAACCGGAATTAGGTTAACAACATCCATATCGACTTCTAGATCATCTAATTCAATATTTCCAATATTCAATTGTTTTGCTATAAAACCATTAATTATATTCTCATCTTCCACAAACCTCAAGTGAAGGAGTACTTCACCAAGTTTTCCGCCATGGTCTTTTTGGTGTTGTAAGGCATCCTTAAGCTGATCTTTGGTGATTTTCCCAGCTTTGATTAGCATTTCACCTAATTTCAGAGCCATAATACTCCTTTATCTTATTTTACATTATATTAAAAAATCCAAAAAGATTCAAGTAATAAAACAAAGTAGTTTGCAAAGTTCGCAGAATTTTTCAACGGACAAATTCTCCGCTCTAACATTCGAAGAAAGTCCTAGTGCTTCTAAATCGTGGATTTTGTAAAATGGTTTCAAATTGTTCAAGAGTTTCTTTCGCCTATGTTTAAAAGCTATCTTGAGAAGCTTGAGTATTGTAGCATCATCTATTTCTGGACAAATGACATTTTCTCTGGGAACTAATTCTACAACAGTTGAATTCACATTTGGAATAGGACGAAAGCTTCCAGGCATAACATCAAAAAGTTTTCTAATATGAAACTTCCTACTTAATACAACTGTTGGTATTCCATATTCTTTACAGCCTGGTTTTGCAACCAATCTATCTGCGACCTCCTTTTGGATACCAAGAATTACTTTAATAAATTCATTAGCGTAAACGAGAAGATGAAACAGAATCAAAAATGTAATAGAATATGGTATATTCCCTACGATCACTGGTTTTTCCCCATAATATTTTCTCAGCTTGTCAATTGTAAATTTTAAAAAATCCACATGTATAACCTTTACATTATCGTATTTATTTGATAATTCCCTTGCAAGTTCTTCATCCAGTTCAATTGCAATAACATATGTAAAACGCTTTGCTAAAAGCTTCGTAATCATACCATGACCTGGACCTATCTCTAAAACGACGTTATGTTCCCCTAATACATCAACAAATTTTTTAGCAATACCAACATTTACTAAAAAATTTTGACCCATTGTTTTACTGTTATATCGGTTGGAATATGCTGGAATTTTAAACAATTTCTCAGCATTTTTAACAATCTGCCATGCAACTTCTGTCGAGTCTACTGAGTGTAGTTCAGCTATTTTATCAATAATAATAGGAATATTACAAGGTTCATTACGTTTCCCACGCTTTGGGTGAGGTGATAAAAAAGGTGAGTCCGTCTCGGAAAAAATCCTTTTCAGTGGAACAGCTTTAACAATTTCAGTTTTCTTAAAGTTTTTAAACGTAATTGGACCACCAAATCCAATATAAAAACCTTTATCAAGTGCCCATTTTAAAAAAGTTTCATCACCAGAAAAAGCATGAAAAACGCCACAAAAATAACCAATATTTTCCAATATTTTTTTTGCTGTGTCATGTGCCTGACGTATGTGGATAATCATCGGTAAAGATAGCTCGTTGGCTAATCTTATTTGCTTTTCGAATGTTGAAATTTGAATATCCTTAGGTGAGTGATCTCGGTAAAAATCAAGACCGATCTCACCAATAGAAATCGCTTTTGGATGATATGCAAGTTTTCTAAGATCAGATAACCAATTCAATGGCAATTGCTGTGAATCATTAGGATGCACACCCACAGCTGACCAAATCGATATGTGGTTCTCTGCAAGTTTAATGCTTAACCTAGAAGTTTCAAGACATGTGCCCACATTTATTATTCTTCTTACATTTCCTTTCTCTGCACGAAGAATTACTTCTTCCCTATCTTCATCGAAATTTGGAAAATCAAGATGGGTGTGTGTATCTGCATATATTAATTTCTCGAGGATCATATCAACTCTTTTTCTGCGTCAAACGTAATGCATAACTTTTACAATGTTAATTTTTCATTCATAACACAGATCTTGAAATTCAGAAAATTCATAATTTCAAATTAGGTCTCATTAAATATACACGATTACTTCTGAAATTTTTTACTGATAATATATGGCATAATCCTTCAAAAGAAACCCGATATCAAATGACTTAATCAACCTAATAATCTAAACACCTATTATTCAATGTAATGAATTTTGATTTATATATGAAATGTCTTTTCTATCCTAATAAAAAAGGATGGCTCATGTATAGAGTGAGCCACTCTTCTTAGCATTGTGAACAATACGAGTTTAAAAAAACAATTTCTTAAATGTAGATCCTATAAAAACTTAAATCTATCAATTAAAAGTACTTATGTCTAATAAATTTCTCTTATCACTCATCGATAACCTCAATGACCTTATCCGCTATATAAATTGTAAATAATAAACTATGGATTTGTTATTTATCTACGTCGTAATCTCTCGATTGCAGTTTTCACAGAAAGTCTCATTCTCTCCATAGCTTTGGAAAGGTCTCCAATTTCGTCGCTGCCCATAATACCGATTTCTGCGTCAACTCTACCTAATGAAATCTGGTCAGCAGAATTACCCAATGCTCTGACATGTTGGATAACTATAACAATCAAAAACGATAATACAAGAGCAATGATTAGAATGGGTAAAATTATCACAAGTATAACAAATTTCTTTACAGGTGCAGTTAATAAATACTTAATATCTTCATGAGCCCACGTATAAACGACTGACAATTTCAATGGTGTAAATTTTTCGCCGTAGGCATACATAAGCTGTGGTTCTGTTTCCCCGGCTGCAAACCAATAGTACATGTATGGACCTTTCCCAATCTTTGCAACTTTATCAAATTCATCTAGAGATTTTTGAACTACTTCTTCTGGTAGATCCGTAATAGCTAACATTCTGGAAAGATATTTTCGAGCATTTCTACCCTGAACAGCAGGATTTGAGTGAATAAGGAAATTATGGTCTTTATCAGTGATATATGGAAATCCACCACTTACGCTACTCGATATCGTAATTGCCTTTTTTAAAGCTTTAAAAGCCTTATCGAAAGCTATTGAAATTTCATAAGCACCTATAATCTTATCTTCTTGATCCAGAAGAGGGATCATATAATTGAAAGCCAATTGAATAGTGTCAGTTCCAAGAGGATTTTCTGCTATTGTAGTAACATCTCTGCCATCTTTAATTGTTCTGCAAATGTATTCCTTTTCAATTTTCTTCCCAATGCCAATTTTTCGCAACGATTGCACTTTAACAAGATTGTCACCATTATCGAATAAATAAATAGACCACCCAGCAATTAAATTCTCACCATGCTTAATAAGCCAATCCCACCTACCATCGATCTCCTCCAGAAACTTCGCAGAAATAACCGTATCATCAACTATTGATAAGTATTCATTCTCTCCTTCCTCTGACTCCCACTCTACGACGAAGGTTTCTGAAAATACAAAATCCTCAATAGATATTTCTATGGAATCGTCAATCTCAACAGGTCCAATAAACTTTTCGAATTCGAGAGCAAAAGGTTTAACATTCTTAAGAAGGTCCGTATAATGGACTTGAAGCGTATTTTTAAATTGCTTGGCAGATTTAACTTGCATACTATTATAGACATCGGTAAGTTTGGTGGATAAAATTTTTCCTGTTAGAAAATATCCTAACATTACCGCAATTATTCCAGAAATTAATATAGCAAGCAATACTTTTGGTAACAATTTCATTTCAACCTCCGATTTTATAAAAAATGCAACATTTACGACTTTAAATTAATATTTTTTGTCAAAGATAGTTTTTCTGCAACGTTGCTTAATAATTCATCGACTCCGCCTGCTATTTCATCAGCCGTTAGATCCTTTCTTTTCAATACAAATTGGCCATTCTCGAAAACCACCTCATCTGCAAAAGGATCGAGGTATGGATACTTATCTGCAATCTCAAGAGCTGTTTCAGCAATTCGCATATCTAATATCTCGGGTTTCACTTCTCCAGCCCACGAACCCAGTAATTCATTAGCTTTTTTTATAATTTCTAGGGTGGATACTTTCGAAATTTCTGGTATAACTTGTGGTGTTTCTGGGGGTGTAATATCCTGTTCAGGCATCGGGATAATAGTTTTTTTATCCGGTTCAACAACTAATTCTTCCACCGAAGGTTCAGTAGGTTTTATTGTCGGTTCAGAAACTGCAGGTTTTGCACCAAACATTTCTGCTAATGAAGCTAGAGTATCTTCCGAAATCGATTCAAATTCATCTAATTCATGTGTAACGAATTTTCCAGATTCAGTTTTAGGTGTCGGTGATGCAGGTGTAGGCATTGAAGGAGAAGGTTCTTGAATTGGTTTTGGTTCAATAATAGATCGCTCTTTCACTTCTGGTTGCCCTATAGTAGGGATTTCCCTAGTTTTTTCAGCTTCAATAACATCCAAGACAGCTCCACCCGTAATTTTAAAAATCTCTGAAAGCTTGCCAATTATATCTACTGTACCTGAAAGCAGTTTTCCAGTCTCATCAATATACATAGCCTCAATAACCTGGCTATCTTTGATAAAAATAGCTCCGGTTAATCCTGTTGGTGCTGCCATTTGTATAACGCAGTCTTTTCCATCCGACATAAGCTTATTGACAAGACCTCTTAATGAAACGAATTCTGTGGAAAGACCCTTAAAAAGCGTTTTTCCCTGTGCTGTTGAAGCCAATAATCCAATTTTTTCAGGAGAAACTGCTACAACATCAATAGAACCGTCCTCTGTCTCAAGTTTAGATTTAATAAGATTAATCGCATCCTTCCCAACTAATCGCTCTTTATCGTGCTCCCAAATACCACTGACAATCCTTCCATTGTCAATCATTAAGGCACCTTCCCATTCCCAAAATTTGGCATGCACATATCCGCTGAAAGAACTCTGTGCAAGTTGTTTCAGCAAGCTGTTAATTTTGATGAATTGGGTATTAAGATTACCATAGACTACTTTACCTTTGGGAAGAATCATATTTTCACCCCCCAATTTAAGTGTTTATTTTATCGACTATTTTCTTAATTACACAAAAATTCTCTTACATAATATTACTGGTTTACGCTGAAATAACTCTAAATTATCCCCCAAGAAATAAAATTTTGTCTTAAAAATCATGTCCTCTTTCTGGACGCCATCGATATGAATTTTGGCATATTAATATTTACTACTTCTCGGATAACACCCTGAAGTGTTTCAATAACTCCAATACCTTCAGATGCAACAGAAGTGTAAGAAGGCAAAGTTTTTGGGTTAAGATATTTTTCTAAAATTTCAATCGGTACAATGTTTTTCATATCTCTTTTGTTATACTGTAAAACAAAGGGAAATCCACTAGGATTAATACCGTTTTTTTTCAGTGTAACAATACATTCCATAAGATATTGTATGTTCTCTCTCATTCTATTTTTCAAAGAATTTGCCACATAAACAACACCATCAGCACCCGAAAGAACAATTCTCCTGCTTTGCACGTAAAAGGTCTGCCCGGGAACAGTGTATAAATTGAATTTAACTGAAAAACCGGCTAGCTTTTTAATCTCAAAATCCATAAAATCAAAAAATAAAGTTCTTTCCTCCTCAGTTTTTATTGATACTAATTGGCTCTTTTTAACCATCCTGGAGTGAAGCCAGACAATGTTTGTTGTTTTCCCCGATAGCCCAGGACCATAATAAACAATCTTGAATTGCATTTCTCTTTTTTGCCAATTTAGAATCATTATCACATTCCAAATAGTTTTTTGAGTTCTTCCTCAAGTTTTTTAAGATCTCTTTCAGCCTCAGCAGCATCTGTTTCAGATACTTTCAAAGCCTCTATCCTCGATTTATCCGTAGCGATTCCTTCAACCATCTGTTGTTTTGCAGCTCTTTCCCTAGCCTCCTCTATCATTCTATCTTCCATAGCTTCTTTCAATCCGCTTTCAAGAATCCTTCTTAATTCGTTTATAGCCTTAGTGGCATATAGCCTAACAGTACCTATGGGTGTCTCACTTGGAGTAACGATATTGAGAAGAGCCAAAGTAATAATGTCTGCAATAACCACACTGTTTGATTCACCCTCTCGAGCCAGCATATTTGTATCAGAATCCTTGAGAAATTTTCCCAACTGTTTCATAGCCATAAAGCTACCAGCGGATAAAGAAGAGAACATCACGGCATCCGCACGACGCATTTTACCCACACCAATTATTACCTGTCCATTTGTATCACTTAAAATAATCACGCGAGCATTAATAATAGCCTGGAGTTTCCTTAATACAGAACCAATAGCTTCTAAATGAGTTTCATCGAACATTAAAATCTTTGCGCCTGTAGTCTCCAGTGCCATTATTTCTCCATTTGTTTTAGATTACATTTTACCTGGTATTAAAAACGAAGGGTCTCCAATCATAATCTTTGGAGACCCCCTCGCTAAAATTATATTCTATTTACATCATCCATTCATTAGTACTATAATAACTGTTATTATGGAATAATTACAGCAGTCTTAATCTTAACCTGAAATCTTATGTCTGATGTGTAATCGTAATTCATACTCCACATAGGTAAATACATTTGCAACCAGAGATTCTCGTTAAATTTAGTAGAATCTGCAGCAGAACTGGTATCATTAGGTTCCAGAATGCCTTCGCTCGATCCGAACTTGTCTCCTTCCGCCGAAACAAATGCTTGAATAATACTCATATCTGTTTCGTCGAAATCGTCTGCCGGGGGAACCAAAGAATCATCGTCGAGAATTCCTCTTATACCGAATTTATCGATTCCACCTTTTGTATCGAGTTCCCATATTCTTCTCGTGAAGTTAGTATCCCATGCAAAACTTTCTGCGCCGAGATAAATCCTTAGAGCATCGGTTCCTTCGTTTCTCAATACAATCTTATTAGCTTTATCCATAGATGCCAGTGTATCCGCATCGGCTATGAATGGAATATGAACGTCGTCGAAAGGCGCTTTCCAACCTATAATTAATGTGTCGGTTAGACTCCAGCTTGAACCACTAACAATATTGAATGACAACGGAGCTTTCTCGTACACGACCCAACCGTCGTAGAACAGAAAATCACCTTCGTTTGTGGCATAGTCATAAGCCTTGACTCTGAAGAAGAATGTATCATCTTCGTGAGTTGCTACATCGACTGGATCGGATGGTCCAAAGAATGCCTCCGTTAATTCAGTAGAATCTAGCCAATCTGTCCAGGACAACGTGTCGTTTATCGAGTATTCTATATCATATAGGACTATTCCCCAGTTCATATCACCGTCGAAAGTATCTACGCCGTCCCATGAAACCAGGAAGAACGGATCGTCAACGATAGTATCCATTTCCTCAACCCAAGATTGAGGTTCACGAAGGTCGAGGTTAATCCATCTATAACCGGAATACAAAATAACATCGGTATCTTCCCATTTATCGAAGCTCGATGTACCTCTGTTCAGTGCCGAGGTTAAAAGGACATCTCCACCTTTTAATGGAGCATTGTCCTCAACACCGCCACAGGTGAATGAATCCCAATCTATGGATTGTCCTGCAAGGGTTCCTATTACACCGAGCGTAAGCATTATGATAAATAAGTTCTTAAGCATCTTTCACCTCCTTTAAGGTGAGGGTGGAGGCATCGATGCCCCCACCCAAAGCTCGGTGTTAATTAGTCAATATAAGTACCATCAAGATTTGTGTTATATTTGTTATGATACCAAGATGCAACAGGATCACAAGGCCAACCAGCACCAGTATTCATGAAGGTATTCTGTATTAATGATACATCTGCAGTAGTACCCGTATTTTTGGTTACAGCATAATGTGTGCCCGTTTCCCATTTAAGAATGTTATGACTAATAATAGCAGCGTATGTACCTGAGAAAGTGGTGGAAATCATAAGATCAATTGCATCGCCATCCTCAGATTCAATATGGTTTCCGAATATCATAACTTCCTCTGGACATAGTGCAGTATCAGTTGCAGCTTCACAGTGAATTCCATCATCAGCTGAATAGATCTTATTATTTTCAATACTCCATTCTGTTACAGTAGGAGTTGAAGCAACATCGTAACCGAACCAGATTCCGTAATCTTCTATTTCAGTGACATCGTTATTATTGAATAAGAATAGTTCTGCTGGATAATTCATAATAACTGCAGCAGCTTTACCGGTATTAGCCTGAATATCGTAGAATACATTACCATTAGCAATAACTTCCGCTTCGACTGAAGTACCTGTAATATAAATACCTGCTACATCATTGCCACCAGAGGTATTGTCATTCAACAATTCGAAATTGTTGCCTTCGATTACAACGTGACTTTCATCTTCAATAAATACACCGTATTGAACATTATTGAATGAGCATCCGTTGATCTCACCCCAGGCATCGATAGCTACGATAGCCACTTCATCCAATACAGTTCCAGGAATACCGAAGAAACTACAATCGTCGATCTTGAATTCGTCATTGTTCATCATAATACCATATTCTGGAAAATAAGCGAAATTGCAGTCTACAATGTTCAGAACCGCCCCATCAGTACTTGAAGCATCGATACCCATACCTACAAATCCGCAGTCCGATAAAGAGACTGTTGCTGCTTCATTAATATAAATACCAACTGGATTAGTAACAGCTACTGGGTCGCCCTTCGGGTAGGCAAAGAGACACTCATTCAAACTGGCACCTGCAGTAATATTGTGAATTGTGATACCAATCTTACCATCGCCTACAGCAAATACGCATTTTGTAAACGACGCTATTGAATAATCCAGCATTACTACTTCCACTTTTGCATTTTGCCAGAAGATAACATTGTCAAATCCAGTACCTTCAGCATCATCATCGAGCAATATATTGTCAACATCAATCAAAGTCACATCCTCAATAAGAACAGCTATACCGTCTATCGTGATGGTTCCACCATCCATATCAATTTTGCTTTGACCTGGTCCTGAACCTCTGATTGACGTATACACAGGTATATCTATATCTGGTGCAGCACTTTCTTCGAATCTTCCAGGTCGAACAATGATTGTCCACTGATTAGATCCTGACGGAGATTGAGCAGTAACATGAGTAACCGCATTGCTTAGAAGGTCGAACACCACAGGACCAGAAGCAGTTCCGGACTGTGATACGTAAACCACGTTGGCATCCGAAGGAGAAATGATGTTACCTGTTACATCTAGGTCACCAGTTACAATAAGGTCTTCGTCGATTTTCACGTTGTTTGTGAACCAGACAGTATCCTTACCATCAGGTGCTTCGATTGTATCGACAACTAGTTCGTTCTCTATGTATAGGAAGTCGTTCACGTAAACGGTGTCATCGATAGGATCATATATTGCGCCATCATGGATCAATATATCACCGATGACTGACACATCACCATCGAAGTAACCTGCATAGTCGCCAGTTGCTGCAGTGCCTGCATTATATCCTAAGATGGATGCAGATAAATCATTGGGTAATGTACCTTGATAAACTGCAATCTCAACATCAGTTGCTTCTGCAAATCCAGCAACACCCACATCTAGTAATGAACTATTAAGCGCCTTACCCAAAACACCAGTATTTGGAAGAGCATTTGTAGCATCTGCTTCTCCTACAACACCAATTGCTGTGATATTTCCAGTATATGTGCCTTGTTTTGCTTCACCTCGACCTGTTACTCCAATAACTTGAGAAGTTATATTGGTGCCATCACTATTCCATTTACCAACACCACGCACAGCACTTGCTGCAGGCC
>CAZLTJ010000054.1:0-15693 GCA_964562425.1 uncultured bacterium | reverse complement strand
TAAAGCAAACAAACTAAGCCTATAATATTTTTTACACAATATGAGAATAATCGAGAATATCACATACTTGAATTAGATTTTGATTTATGGAAAATAGTGTTAAAATAACTTCACCAAAACCGATTTTCTCTGAGAAACAATTCGAAAATAGTGTGCGTCCACAGAAACTTTCTGAATTTGTAGGTCAAGAAAAAATTAAGTATAAATTATCTGTTTATCTATCTGCTGCTTGTGAAAGAGGTGAACCTGTAGATCACATAATGTTCTTTGGACCTCCAGGTCTTGGAAAAACGACACTGGCTAACATCATCGCTAAAGAAATTGGGGTAGGAATTCGCGTGACATCAGGTCCAATATTGGATAGGCCAGCAGATCTTGTTGGAATTCTTACATCGCTGAAAAAAGGAGATGTACTCTTTATAGATGAAATACATAGGCTCCACAGTAATGTGGAGGAATTTTTATACGCAGCAATGGAGGATTTTGCAATTGACATTATTCTTGATAAAGGTCCAAATGCTCGTGCCATGAGGATCAATCTGGAACATTTCACTCTGGTGGGTTCAACAACAAGAACTGGCCTTATCTCTGCACCATTACGTTCCAGATTCGGCATAATCGAGAGGATTGATTATTACACAATCGAAGAGTTATCGTCAATTATCCAAAGAACCTCAGGAATTATTGGAATTGATATTGAAGAACCTGCATCCTTTGAGATTGCCAAGAGAACCCGTGGCACACCAAGAATTGCTAACAGAATTCTCAGACGAGTTCGTGATTTTGCTCAGGTTGACGGACATTCTAATATTACATTCGAATCTGTCGAAAAGACTCTTCGGATTCTTGAAATAGATAAGCAAGGTTTGGATGAAATGGATAAAAGATTGCTAACTGCAATAATTGAAAAATTCAATGGAGGACCAGTCGGTCTCAAAACATTATCGATGGCGGTTGATGAAGATATAGGAACTATTGAGGAAATTCATGAACCATTTCTCATTAAAAAAGGATTTCTACAAATAACTCTTCGAGGAAGAATTGCAACTAAGAAGGCATATAAGTATTTTGAAATAAATAAGAGTGAATTAAACTTTAATTTAGGAGAGTAAACATGAATTACTCTAAATATTTACTTGCAATTTTAATTCTACTTAGCACATGTTCCACAATATCACAGGATATTGATTCAGGTTCAACAGGTTACGTATATGAATATGTTATTTCTCGCTCGAAGGATGATTTTTCTCCCAATGTATTAGGCTCCTCGTTCTTAATTTCTTCAATGGAAAAAAATTACATCAATACTGAACTTGTAGTTAGAGTTGGACAAAGGCTGGCATATTCAAAACTTACACACGGCAATTTCATTGATTTTCATCCGGTATGGAGTAAAGACGGTCAATGGTTTCTTTTCGATTCTAATCGCGAAGGTAAGATTTCTATTTGGAAACTTTCGCTAAGCTCAGATGAGCCCAAAATGCTATTATCTAGAGAAGATAAAATGTGTTTTGCAGGTCAAATCTCTAATGATGGTTCTCGTATTCTTTATAATAGAGGAGATTTTATCGATCCTGCATGGTGGTCATTTTATATCATTCCACCAAGAAGAATATCACCCGAAAAATTTAAAATTTACATTCGAAATCTAAGCAAAAACACAGAAAAGTTTCTGACTACTGGTATTCTTCCAGTTTGGAACTCTAAAGAAAAGAAAGTAGCATTTTCAGATTATGTCGAAAGAAAATGGCATATATGGGTTATTGATCTTTCTACATCTCAGAGAAATCAATTAACAAAAGGGATGTGCAACGATTTCTATCCTGCATGGTCACCAGATGATAAATGGATTGCATTCGCTCGAGAGGATTCGATTAGCACATCAGATCTTTGCGTTATCAATTTGCAGTCATTGGCAGTTGTTAATCTAACCAAGACGCCTAAAATCAACGAAGGTGGACCTTGTTGGACGTCGGAGGGAATCTATTTTCATGCGGATAACGGAGAAAATACACCATTTGATATTGTTTTCATTTCATCTGAGAAGCTGGATGATTTGCTGAGTATTTCTATTAGCAAGCCCTTATTAAAAAGAGAAAATGCAGAGCTCGTTATAAAAGTTTTAAATAGCACGAGAATAGACGGATTAGCATCTCAAACTGCTAACTTACTGAAAAGTAAGGGTTATAAAATATACGAAATTGGGAATACTGTGCACGAAAGAAATTTGTATAAAGGAAAGGTGTATTACAAACCTGGGTACAAAGAAAAGGCTAGGGAAATAGCAAATATTATTCCTGGTATTCAATTATTACTAGAGCGAAGAAACATGGATGCACATATTGCTGTTGTTCTTGGGAGAAATACAAAATATTGAATATATAAATTTTGCTAGATACTCATTTATTTCTTCAATATTCCAAAGGTTCTACAATAATATAATCGTATATTGTTAGCAATTTTACTTCAAACGGTTTACAGGCATTTTCAATAATAGAAAGCGACTTATTGAGTTCCATTAATCGCGGTTGAAATCTTTCGGTTAGAGTTTCTACTGGAATTAATTTCACCTCAACAATTATGTTTTCTAGTAAACTAAGTTCAGCTAAAATACCGATATTTCCCAATTCATCTTTTTGATCAAATATTAGGTTTCCAAGGGAATAAAGTATAGGTTTGCCTTTATAGAACTCCACTCCTTGTATCCTGTGAGGATGTGAGCCAATAACTGTTGCAGCACCAGCATCGATAAATTTATGAGCCAGAGATATTTGTCGATTATTTGGAAAGCTGCTATACTCATAGCCCCAATGCTCAAATACGATAACAGTTGCTCCAATTGAAGACATAACACGCACAGTTTCTAGAGCTTGTTTTTCACCTTCTTCACACCAAGTTGGTGCACTTCCGGGATAATCTGGTCTAATATAACCAGCCTTTGTATCGTCAAAAGCAAGCAGAATAAGCCAATTACCTCGGATATAGAAGGATTTTGGAGTGAAAAAGTTATACCAATCGATCCCAACACCTATTGACACAATCTCGAAACTATCCAAAAGTTCAATACATTGCAATAAAGCATTACCTAAATAATCCAAACAATGGTTATTCGCTAACGAGACCACATCTATACCACATTCCATTAAACCTTCCAAACATTTCGGATTAGCACGGAAAACGTATTTTTTATCTAAAGGCTCACCGATATTTGAGATAACACTCTCTAAATTTATAATAGCAATGTCGGAGGATTGAGAATAATGTTTGATTTGAAGAAATGGGAAATCGTATCCTTTTGTGCGCATGCAATTATCGACATTCCTTGCAAGCATAACATCACCACCGAAAATAATTCTCACTGTATCGGAGCTAAAATTCGATTCTGCGAATGCAATACTGCAAAATGTAGCGATGAGAAATAGAATCCCATATAAAAAATTTTTCATTGCACATATCCTCAAAACTTTTTCATTATCAACATGATTGACATCCAAAAACAAAAACCATCTCATGAATTACCTATAAATATGGTCGGTATAAGCGACCTTCGCTACCCTATAAGAGTTCTCGATCATAGAGATAAATATCAAAGTACTATTGCAACTTTTTCTATGTTTGTCGATCTTCCTCATAATTACCGAGGAACTCATATGAGCCGCTTTATAGAAATATTAAATCGATACAGTAGCGAAATAGCATATAGTGATCTCGATTCTATTTTAATGGATATGAAGAGAACCTTTGATGCAAATTCTGCGCAACTATTAATTAAATTCCCTTATTTTATTTTAAGAAATGCACCAATTAGCGATGCGAAATCATTTTCTGAGTATAAAGCTTTTTTTGATGCGAAATTATCTGATTCCTATGTGTTCGAATTAGGTGTTGAAGTTCCTGTAACACTTGTCTGTCCTTGCTCAAAGGAAATTTCGGATAGAGGAGCACATAATCAAAGAGCCCAAGTTACAATTAGGGTTCGATATTCCGATTTTGTTTGGTTGGAGGAGTTAATAGAAATTGCTGAATCTTCAGCAAGTGCACCAATATTTTCACTTCTAAAGCGATCCGATGAAAAGTATGTAACAGAGCTTTCGTATGATAATCCAAAATTCGTCGAGGATGTCGCTCGTGAAATAGCACAGAAACTTCTTGATGATGAAAGAATTACATATTTCAAGATCGAAGTTAAGAGCTATGAGTCGATACATAATCATAACGCTTTTGCTATGATAGAGAAGTAGTTATGGGATTTACTTATGAAGATGCTATAAGTTATATTAATTCTCTTTATAATTATGAGAAGGATGCTCAAAGAATAAGTGCACCTGAATTTCATATAAAATCTATAAGACAACTCTTGACCCTTTTAGGTAATCCTCAAGATCAATACGCCACAATTCATATCGCAGGAACGAAAGGAAAAGGTTCAACAACAGCTTTTTTGACAAGCATACTCATTTCTGCAGGTTACACAGTCGGGACATATACATCACCTCATCTAATAAATGTTCTCGAAAGGATTGCGATAGATGGCGAACCGATCGACAAAGAATTATTCACAAAATCTGTGAAATCAATTTCTGAAAATTTAGGCTCGAGACCAAAGGAATATGCCACTTTCTTTGAAGCTCTGACTGCTGTTGCTTTCTTGGCTTTTAGAGAAAAGGGAATCGATATAGCAGTTGTTGAGACAGGACTTGGGGGAACATACGATGCAACTAATATTATTAAACCTAATATAGCAGCAATAACTCGAATAGGGCTTGACCATATGGATAGATTGGGAAACACGATTCAGGAAATTGCCTGTGATAAAGCTGGAATAATAAAAAATGGAGTAACTGCAGTAATTGGGAAACAGGAGAAATCAGCACTTAACAAAATTCTATTGCATTGCGGAAAGGTTAATGCGAAATCAATCGTTTGTAACAGAGATTTTGAATTCTCGATTGTAGATTTTGATATAACTGGAACGGAATTTGAGTTGGAATATTCTGGTATCAGAAAAAGGTATAGAATAAACTGTCCTGGAATTTTCCAATTGGAAAATGCATCTATAGCTACTGTAATTGCAAAGATTTTAGGGATAAATGAAAGTGCGATAGAAAGTGGACTTGAAACCACTCAAATACGTGGACGATTTCAGATTATCGATAAGAATCCACTTGTGATTTTGGATTCTGCGCACAATGCAACCTCAGCTTCCGCTATAACAAAAGAAATTAAGCTGTTTAAACTTAAACCTGTGGTTTTTATTATTGGAATAAATAGATTGAAGGATTATCAATCTATGTTGGAAGAATGGGCTCCTGTTGCCTGCAAATTCATTTTCACGAGTACTGGATCACTTAGAGAATATGACCCGAACCTTCTAAAAAAGACAGGTGAGAAATTAGGTGTAGATTCATGCGTTATTTGCGATCAATCTGAAGCCTTAGCGAAAGCGAAAGCATTAGCAGGGGAGAATGGAGTTGTTTTTATTGCAGGTTCATTATATTTAGCTGGGAAAATTCTGAGCATTACATCTTGAGTTTTATTTTTCCTACAATTTCCTTAATCGAATTAAACTCACACTTATTTAAATATTCTTTCATAAATTTAATCGTTTTAATAGGCAATAATGAATCTATGAAATTGCCTGTCCCGAGTTGCACAGCATCGGCACCAGCAAGGATTAACTCAATTGCATCCTCAGGATTGGTTATTCCTCCACAACCTATGATTGGAATTTCTAATTTATTTCTAAGAGAATAAACTAGAGCGACCGCTACTGGATGAATTGCTGCACCAGAAAGACCCCCAGTGATTCCACCAAGCATCGGTTCTCTAGTCCAGATATTTATAGTCATTCCGGGAATTGTATTGGCAATTACTACTGCATCTGCACCACCAGCCTGTGATGCTAAAGATAAACTAAGTATATCAGAAGTTTGAGGTGATAATTTTGACCATAATTGCTTATCTGTAATACTTTTAAGTTTACAAACAAGGTTTTGAACAATTTTTGGGTCTTTACTCAAATTAATCCCACCTCTTACTACATTAGGACAAGAGAAATTTAACTCGAAAGCAGCAATATGTGAGACAGATTGAAGTTCATTTACGATTTCACAATATTCGTCCTTGTTTTCACCTCCAACGCTCACGATAATCTTAGTGTCAAGCTTTTTTAATTCAGGAATGATATCGTTCTTAAAGGTTATAAGTCCTGGGTTAGCGAGACCAATAGAATTTAGCATACCACAGGGGGTCTCGTAAACTCGTGGAGGATGATTTCCTATTCTGGGTTCAACGGTTATCGTTTTAGTAACAATAGCACCAACATTATTCAATCCAAATAAGTTCTCCATTTCAGAGCCGAAGCCTGCGGTTCCAGAAGCAAGAATTAAAGGATTCCGTAAAGTTAATCGACCTATTTGAACTTCTAACATGTTTTTTACTTCGCTAACCATAGTTTTTTTACAATTTTTTCACCCATAAAATCATTTATTTTGTTTATTAGTGCATCTCGCATATTAAAAATTTCATTTCTCCACGATGCATCTTCGACTGCGACCCACAATTCTCCATTCTCAAATCTTACCGGCTTGACGAACTCAGCGATGCTATTTCCTACAATTTTTTCCCATTCTGTAATAATTTGAGTATCTTTAAGTTGATCCCAGATGCCTAGATCAATCAACATCGATTTGAGAAAGCCACCAATTTTTTCAGGCTCTTTCATTATATCTCCTTAATTACTCCTTTTTCGAAAAATTTGAATCTTTTGGTATTAGTATATGTTGTAGATATATTATGATGTGGTGTAACCACAGTAACCTGTCCAACAAAAGGTACAATATCTATCGCTCTAATTGCTCTTTCGTTGTCTAATTCCGCCAGCGCATCATCCAAAAGTACTGTAGGAATTCTTCTAGCTTTGTCTCCTGTTAATTTGGCAGCCGCAAGATACACTGCAAGTGAGATCATTCGTGCCTGTCCCCAAGAAGCATAAGTTCGTGCTGACAAATCATTTAGTGTTATTTTTAGGTCATCCCGATGAGGTCCTATTGTTGTTTGTGTCAGTATAAGGTCTTTCTTCCTTGAATATTTAAGTTTTTTTATGAAATACTTCTCATAGTCATCACTCATAGGATCGTGACAAACAGTACTTTCGTATTCTAATTCTAACTCAGGAGCATCTAGTCCAAAGATGTTCTCAAAATAGTCCTTAACATTAATCTCAATTTCTTTCAAGAATTTCAGCCTTCCACTGTTAATTATGCATCCTAATTTTGAAATTTGTTCATCCAGCGTCTCTATTAGCACCATGCCACCTACAAGCGTTTTTTCTGCAATTCCTTTAAGGGAAGCATTACGTCGTTTAACAGTGTTGTTATAATCGATTAATGCTTGGACATATTCTGGATCAAATTGGCACAAATGTGAGTCAAGCATCGATCTTCTCACAGATGGAGAACCCGAGACAAACATTATCTCGTTAGGTCCAATATATGTTGTGGGGAAATGTCCCAGCAGTTTGGTATACTGAGGAATTCTTTTTGAGTTTAGGAGTATTTGTTTTCTTCCGTTTTGTCGAATTATTATTTCCACAGATTCACGGTCAGGATTATGTGTTTTAATTCTTGCGAATTTGCAATCGAACCTAACAAATGGCTGTTTAGATCCTCTAAATGACTTTCCAAAACTGCATAGGTATAATGCTTCAAGAAGATTGCTTTTACCCGACCCATTTTCACCGTAAATAATATTTACTGTTGGGGAGAATTCGACCTTTACGATCTGGAAGTTTCTGAAGTCTTTCATCTCAATACATTGAAACATTTTACTTCCTGCGATCCTCTGGTATAGCGACCAAACCGACGTTTTCTATTCCACCTTCCTTAATTAGCCCGATTATCTCCATAACTATTCCGTATTCAATTTTTCTATCAGCCCTAAGTTCTATTAATGATATATTCTTTTCTTCCTTAAGCTGCCATATTAAGCGGGGAAGTTTATCCTTTTCAATTTTATTTGTTCCAAGAAAAATAGAGCCATCCTTTTTAATAGATACAGTTACTGAACTTTCGTCTGTAACATGAGCTGCGGATGATTTCGGAAGAGATAAGTCAATCTGAGCATGCATAAGAGGTGCAGTTATTATTACAATAATTAAAAGCATAAATATAACATCAACCATTGGTGTTAAACTCATCTGTGAAGATGCAGAATATTTATCACGTAAACTCATTTTTTGCCTTTAGTTTTTAAAGCTTGTTCATACATTTTTCGAACAAACGGTTCTGGCTCAAGTTCATATCTATGCTTAAGATCCGCCAATGTTTCATTCCCACCAATAGAAATTAATGTTTTAACAGTGTGTCCTCGTATAACCTTATTCTCGTGTTCTAAAAGTGGGAGAAGTGTTTTTCTTGCTAAAGCAAGCTGGCTTTCTCGAGTTGAATTAGTAAGAGTTGTATCATCAACGATCTTTTTACAAATACTTTCCGTAATTCGGAGTAAGCTAATAATGTAGTTTTTATCCTTACCATTAAGTAAGAAGAGCACGGTATCAAAAGAATTCTCCCACATATTTTGGATGCCGTATTGCGCAGCAATTCTGACTGTTAGATAATCATCATTTAAAAAATCCAGAAGGATGGGTATCGATCTTGGGTCACCGATATCACTCAAAGCCTTTGAGACCATATATCGAACCGATTGACGTTCTTCGTTCTTCCACTTCATAATCGGCATAACTGCGGATGTATCTTTAATCTTACCTAATGCTGATATAACACCAAGTCTCGCTTTCTTTTTCTTAAGAAGAGGGATCAAAGAATCAACTGCCATCGTGTCCTTAGCTTCACCGAAAACGTAAATTGCATTTCCACTTCGACGAAGGTTTTCGTCATGTAGCGCCTCAAATAGGCAAGGTCGCATAAGTTCAGGAACTTCCTTAGTATAATTTTTAATTGTTCTCAAACGCAAGCTCGACTTAGTTGCAAGCTGCTTTTCGCAAATATAATCCGCAGCTGCTTGTCCAGAATCTACGAGTTCCTCAAATGCTTTTTTGGCTTTAACCTGAGCAGAGCCAACAGCCCATACAGAAGCTTCATTAAAAATCTTCTTCATTGTTCGAGGTGTGTCCAATTCTTCCTCGGCTATCTCTTCTGCTAACTCTTTCACTGGTTCAGGAAACGGTTCCCCAATCACATCAAGACCAACTCCAACATCCCCATAGAACCACCAGGAATTGTTATCTGCTTTATCTGACAGTGGATATTGATCAGGACCTTCCAAGTCAAGAAATAATGCAAAACTACCTGTTCCCCTTGCACTCCTGGCAATACCATAATTTGAGGAGCTAGTTCTCTTTTTTGCATATAAATCGTCTCCATTTCGATCCACGAAGAGTGCAAAGGAATTTGTCAAAGCTGCAGCATTGCCACCATCAATGACATAGATATCATCTCCTCTGTAATCAGAGAGAAATCCCACAGAATAATCGTGTGCGGATCCTTGACCGGGACCGCTTCTGGACACATAAACATCATCACCATCTCTATCAACCAGAGCACCTATTGCGAGGTGTATTCCTGAACCCTGGGGATAATATACCGAATTATGGATGTCATTACCTTCATTATCAATAAGAATTCCAAGTGAATACCAGTAACCAGTAGCCTGACTATATACTCCAGCAGTATAAGAATCATTACCCTTATTATCGAACATTAAACCGACACCACCTGAAACATCAGGACGCCAACCAATAGAAAAACCTTGAGCGAAAGAGTGATAGTCTAATGGAGCAAGTGGAGCATGAGAATATTTCCCACCACAGTAATAATTATCTGAACCATCGTTATCCAAACTGAGACCAAAACCTTTAGGACCAGCAAAAGCCTGAGAATATGCATATGAGTTATAAATATCTTCGCCGGACATATCGACTATTGCACCGATGCCGAAATTACCCGCACCCTGAACGTAAACACCCCCAGAATATCGATCGTCTCCTTCGAAATCCACAAGCAACCCAGTTCCAAAAAGGCCTGCGCCTTGTCCATAGTGACTTGTTAGATAAACATCATCACCAGAAAGGTCTGCAATAATCCCGCATCCGAAAACTCCAGTAGCTTGAGAAAAAATTGTACGTCTAGAATCATATATATCATTTCCTTCAAGATCAATCACTACACCAAAATAATTCCTACCTAATACACCAGCTCCAATATCTCCTTTATATATATCGTCTCCACCTGGATCGATAATTATCGAAGCGTCATTATATAAATCGCTGTTTTTTGTGCCTATCTGGACTTCTCCCCATCGAGTCTCAAATTTTTGGATATTATCTAAATATGGTAAATTTATGTTACCCTTGAGAATTTGTATTGCTTTCTGTGTACCTACTGAAATTGCAACCGATGCAAAACCTAATTCATCTAAATCAATGGAATGAATCATTTCATAAAGAGAATCTAAATGAATCTCGATGGCTGTATCACATTCATGACTTAGAAGTTTTAGGAAATAGCATTCCAAGGAGTCAGCTAACGTATCTTCTTCGTCTGTCCAAAAAGTGGGTAGAAGATATAATAAGGAATCCAACGATTCGTTTGTTAAGTCTTCCATCATATTTTCACGATGTCTATCCGCTATATCAAAAGCTGCAAGTAATGTTCTTAATGAAGATCTATAAGGTTCAGGTAGAGAAGATGCAGTGGAATCTGAATTTGAAATTTTACTTAGGTCTTTATGGATAATTTTCATTATATCCTTTTTAAAGTCGACATCAATTCGTTCTAACATCCAGACTACAAGTTCTGAAAGGTTATTATAGTTTTTCATCATGAATGTTGTCCAACTGTCGAGGGAATCAGGTAGTTCTAGTGGATAATCGAGGAATCGATTCACAATAGAAAGACGGAATAATGTATCTGTAGCCCATTTCTTTTCGAATTCAGCATCGCGGGGAGTTGTACCTGAAAAATACATTGCAGTATCGATGTATGCCCAAGCAACGGAATCTAAGGCAGGTGGGAATAACGGTTCATCCTTTGTTTGAGCAGGAATTACAGCCAAAAATAAAACTATGAAAGCGAAAAAAAATTTTATCATTATTCCTCCTTATCGAATTTTGTCCTTAAAAAGCCTAACAAGAAAGTGTTTTGTAAAATGCTGAAGATTGGTAGCCAATTCTCTGAGATAACCTCGTAGCCAGTTGAATCCTATTGCTGCTGGTATAGCTACAATCAGACCAACAATTGTAGTTATAAGAGCTTCTGCAAGACCTGGAGCTACAACAGCGATATTTGCGGTGCTATGTGTTCCAATTTCCCAAAAACTCTGGGTTATACCGAGTACAGTTCCCAAAAGCCCTAAATATGGCGCAACAGTAGCCGTAGTTGCAAGAAAATCTACTCGGGATTCAACATCCGCTAAAATCACATCCATTTCTGCATCCAGTCGCTCTTTCAATGCTTCTATATCAGGGAGTATACGTCTGGTTGAAACAAATCCTTGTTCATCTCTAATTTGCTCAATTGTGGACTCACTTTTAACAGCGTTTAACAACCTTACAATAGGATTTTCCCTTGGTGTTAAGTTGATACTTAGGATTTCACTCGCTCTCAGCGATTCGATTTTTTTTAATATTTTAATACTCTCTTTTCTTATTTTCGCAAATCGTCGCCATTTGAAGTACATAATTCCCCAACAATATGCAGAGATTACAATTAGGATTAGTATTATACCTTTAGAGAGTATACTGCTATTCATGAACATATCGATGAAATGTTGCATTAATCTCCCTTCTCAGAAATAAAAATATAAGATAAAACGTAGTATAAACAACACAAGGGTTTTACAAAATCGTTAAAAGGTATATTATACGCTAAATACTTTGATAATTGTTAAAATTTTTCTTCAGACTTTTTCCCTTATGAAAAGTTTATTCTATAATATATCGTGAATCTTTAAGATATTTGTCCATGTAATTTTCTGCCAAATTAAACGCTTTTTCAATCGGTTCTCCTTTTGCAAGAAATCCTGCAATGGCGGATGATAGAGCGCATCCAGTACCTCTGGGTTTCTTCACGAGTCTTAGCCTAGAATATTCTGTTCTATAACCTTCAGAAGTTAATAACCTATCTAAGATATTATCACCTTTAAGATGTCCACCTTTAATCAAAACGTTTTTTATTCCCATAGCAAACAATCTCTGTGTTGCATATTTTATAACTATTCCGATGTCAGCTTTTTTATATTGTACATCTACCATGTCAGCGAAAAACCGCATCTCATCTAAGTTAGGAGTGATAATTTCGATTAAACTGCCAAACTCAGAAATAACAGGTAATAACTCTTCTACTTTCATAAGCGGAATACCGTCTGATGTTGCGAGTACTGGATCGTAAACAATATGAAGTTTATGTTTAGATATGCATTCGAAGACAGTTTTAGCAATAGTTGCGTTTGGAAGCATTCCAATTTTAAAGGCAGAGGGTGATTGAGAGGTAATTAAATATTTAATTTGAGATGAAATAATTTTTGATTCTATACAAAAATAGCTACTTGCTGTTTTAAAATTCTGAACTGTTAGGGCAGTGGGGATACCTGATGCCCAAACACCAATGCTTTGTATTATATTCACATCTAAAATCAAACCAGCCTTACCTGAGGGGTCTAAACCCGATATAACGAGGACATATTTCATATTTTCAAAATATTTCATGCCTCTTGACTTACCAAGTAAAATGAGTATTATTTCTTTGAGGTGATAGAAATGAAACCATCTCCGATCTCTGATGGATCATTGATTGATATTGTAGTATTCATAACCGATATTGCAGATAAAGATGGCGGGAAGATAAAGGATATAAAATCCGCCAAAGTAGAAATTATTCATAGAGGACATTCCCCGGAAAAGGTGGAAAGGGCTTTCGATATATTTCAGAGAAGATTTAATCCAAATGTTAGAAATAAATCTGAACGGATCTTTTCAAGTCATGAATTTTCAAAACTATCAGACGAATCTGCTAGAATGCTTATTAAATTAGTGAAGTATGGTATTCTCACAAATGATCAAATTGAACTTATTCTTCTCAGAGCAGCATTAGACGATGGAAAGTTGAGCTCAGACGATTTCAAAACTATAACTGCATTGATTATTGACACAAAGAAGATAGATATACCCAACGGAATTTTTATAGATAATGAAGACAATACAATTAATTGATTTGTTTAATTTACTAAAACAATTTGGAAAATAATGCACGAGTTCTCTATTGCTAAAAGTATCATCAATTCACTCGATTCCATTGCTAAGGATAGAGGTATCGAGAGGTTTAAAAGAATATGGCTTGAGGTGGGACTTCTAAAAGCAGTAAATTGTGATGCTTTATCATTTGCTTTTAATGCAATAAAAAAAAGCTATCCTACAATCCAACAATCTGAGTTGATTGTAAAAGAAATACCGATTAGTATTACATGTAAGAGATGCGGAGTAAAAACAGAGATATCGAAACCTATTGGCATCTGTACACAATGTGGATGTACAGAACTTGACATGACCTCTGGAAATGAACTTTTCATAGATAAGATTGAAACTTGTTAGTCAGTTTTTTGAAATTATTTTAGGATGAACATGAGTTTAGAAAAACATAGTATTCTCAATCGTAAAGGTACAGTTCTTGTAGTAGATGATGAAGCCTTTGTTTGTGAAATAACTAAAATGTACCTTGAGGAGGAGAACTATCTTGTATTCACCACTACTGATCCTTCTAGCGCATTGGAAATTGTTGATGAGATTAAAGTCGATCTGATAATTACTGATATGAAGATGCCTAAAGTTACAGGAAAAGATATCCTAAATCATGTTAGAGAAAAGTATCCTGAAACACCGGTAATAATGTTTACAGGTGTTACAGATGTTAATATTGCTGTCTCAATAATGAAAATGGGGGCATATAATTACCTTGTTAAGCCGATAAGGAAGGATGAATTGTTGTTTGCTGTTAAAAAAGGAATAGAGTATCGACAACTTCTAATGAGAAATAAATTTCTTTTTGAGGAAAATTATCGTTATCAACATGAACTTGAAACCCGAATTAAAATGAGAACGAGAGAACTTGCAGAAGCTCTTTTTAATCTCAAAGTTTTACATATGGATACCGTAAAAGTTTTAGCTAGCACAATAGAAGAGAAGGACCCATATACACGAGGGCATGCCAATAGAGTTCGAATTTATGCAAAAGAATTATCTAAAAGGCTTGGGTATGTAGATTCAGAAATTGAGAAGATGGAATATGGTGCTCTTCTTCACGATATTGGAAAGATTGCTGTGTCTCAAGAAATTCTCGATAAACCTGGTCCTCTGTCGAAAATAGAGATTAAAATCGTCCGGGAACATCCTTTGATTGGTGAGAGAATTGTAAGTAAGGTTAGTTTTTTTGATAATATTACACCAATTGTTCGATGGCATCATGAGAGATGGGATGGAAATGGTTATCCTGATAGATTAGAATCTCACAAGATTCCGCAGAGTGCACGAATTCTGGGTCTTGTTGATGCATTCGACGCAATGACAAGCAATAGACCATATAGAAATGCTATACCGCTTCATGAAGTTTGTGATATTATAGAGAAAGAAAAAGGAAAGCAATTCGATCCAGAAATTGCGGATTTATTCCTAAAAGAAAAAATCTATAAAGTTTTAGTCCAGGAATAAATGGGCTTCATGAAATATGCAAACAACTAATGATATAAAGTATAAAGTTCAACTTAAGGTTTTCGAAGGACCATTAGACTTGCTGCTATATCTTGTCCGAAAGGATGAGTTGGATATTAATAACATTCCAATTTCTAAAATAACTCATCAATACCTTGAATACTTAAATTTTATCCAGAGTATGGATATTGAGCTTGCAGGAGAATATATTTACATGGCAGCACTTCTTCTAAGTATAAAAACAAAATCACTTATTCCACAAAAAGTTAAGGACAGTACAAGCATAGATGAAATTGACTCTGCAGAACTTTCAAGGCTCCTTATCGAATATAGAAGATTTAAACAAGTTGGCGAAAAGCTGAGGATACTTCTTGATAAAGAAAAAATCAGATATCCTGTGAGGAATGTTATAGCTCCAACTAAGGTTAAGGTTAGTGTTCCAGTTGAATTTATTGTTCTTATGAAAGTGGCATGGAATTTATTAAAGAGACAAGATAGGATTACACTTGAGTCTATAGAAGAGGAAATTGATATTCGAAGTAAAATGGATGAAATTGACAAATTTCTTGAAAATAAAAAGCGAATAAAATTTATTGACTTTTTCTTAGAGAATCAGATAACACGGATAAATTTCATTTCTACTTTTTTTGCTCTATTAGAGCTTATTCGACTTGGAAATATAATAGTAAGACAAAGCAGACCATTTTCAGAAGTATGGGTTTACATGAGGAAAAATCTAAGACAGGCTTAACAATGAGAAATTCAAATCCTCAAACCAAAATTTCTGAAAAATCTATTATAGAAGCTTTAATAATCGCATCTCCTGAGCCAATCAGTGATGGAAAACTCTCTAAAATTATAGGAATAGATATAAATGATATTGTATCGATAGTTCAGCAATTAAATAAGGAATATGAAGAATCGGAGAGAAGCTTCGAAATTCGCAAGATTGCAGGTGGTTACGTTTTATATGT
>CAZLTJ010000053.1:0-15780 GCA_964562425.1 uncultured bacterium | reverse complement strand
GCATATAATTATAGACAAGAATAAAAAGCATACCATCGAACTTGTAGTTGACCGACTCAAAGTTGATAATAAGTATCGACAAAGATTGGCTGAATCTGTCGAAACAACTCTTTCTTATGGTGAAGGACTTATAGCGATTCTTGATTATGAAACCGAAAAAATAACTTTGTATTCCGAGAAAATGGGTTGCCCAATATGCGGAACAAGCATAAGTGAGCTCTCTCCTAGAATGTTCTCATTTAATTCTCCGTATGGTGCATGTCCTGCATGTTCCGGTTTGGGAGTCCAAATGAGAGTCGACCCAGACCTTATTATTCCTGATCCAAGACTTTCTATTCACGAAGGTGCAATTTCAATTTGGCAGGATAACATTGGAAGTTGGCATTTCAGCCAATTAAAATCACTTGCTAATAAATATAAAATACCTCTGCACAAACCGTGGAAATCTCTATGCAAAGAACATAAAAACATTGTTCTATATGGTAGCGATGATGAAATAAAAGTCGAATACGAATCATCAAATGGCAAGCATAAAGGAACCTGGCTAGGAAAGTATGAGGGAGTGATTAAAAACTTACAGAGACGATATAGACAAACGGATTCAAATGCTATTAGAGCCTGGATTGAGCGATTTATGGTTGCACAAAACTGTTCAGAATGCTGTGGTTCAAGATTAAGACCGGAATCGAGAGCTGTCAAAGTTGCTGGTATCACAATCCAAGAAATGATTACTTTTTCCATTGAGGAAGCAAAAGATTTTTTCTTAGAACTTCCAAAAAGAATAACCATAACCCAAAACAAGATTGCTAAGCAAATAATAAAAGAAATCAATGACCGATTAAACTTCCTATGCGATGTTGGAGTAGGATATTTAACTTTGGATAGAGTCTCGCATTCATTATCGGGTGGTGAAGCTCAGAGAATACATCTGGCAACACAGATCGGTTCAAGACTTGTAGGTGTTCTTTATGTGCTCGATGAACCCACAATAGGCCTTCATTCAAGGGATACGGAAAGGCTTATCAATACTTTAAAACAGCTCAAAGAACTTGGCAATACGGTTATTATTGTTGAACATGATAAACAAGTAATTGAAAACGCGGATTTCATTGTGGACCTTGGTCCTGGTGCCGGTACACAAGGTGGAAAAATTGTTGCAACAGGGGATCTAGAATCTATACGCAAGGAAACCAAAAGCCTTACTGGGCAATATTTGAACGGTAAACTTAAAATCCCAATACCCTCTAAACGTCGAAAAGGAAATAGTGTTAATTTAACTTTACTTGGTGCTAAAGGGCATAATCTCAAAAATATAGACGTTAAAATCCCACTTGGTCAATTTGTTTGTATAACTGGTGTATCCGGCTCAGGAAAGAGTACTCTCGTAAACGAAACATTGTATCCTATATTAGCTCGATATTATCACAGAGCTCATCGTAAGCCATTAAATTATAAGAGAATAGAAGGTTTAAATAATCTCGATAAAGTAATTAACATAAATCAATCGCCAATAGGTCGCACTCCAAGGTCAAATCCTGCAACATACACGAAGGTTTTCGGACCTATTAGAGAATTGTTCGCATCTTTACCAGAATCGAGAGCAAGAGGTTACAAACCTGGAAGATTTTCATTTAATGTTCACGGTGGTCGTTGCGAGCCCTGTAAAGGTAACGGTGTTATAAAGCTTGAAATGCACTTCCTTCCAGATATCTATATTAAATGCGAGGAATGTAAAGGAAATCGTTACAAACCTGAAACTTTAGAGATAAAATATAAGGGAAAATCCATTGCTGATGTTTTGAATATGACTGTTGAGGAAGCAATGAATTTATTTGAAAATATCCCGCCAATCGCTAAAAAACTTAAAGTTGTCAGAGATGTAGGTCTTGGATATATAAAATTGGGTCAACCTGCAACAACTTTGTCTGGTGGAGAAGCCCAACGAGTTAAACTGTCCAAGGAACTGTCTCATACAGCCACTGGGAACACAATATACATTCTCGACGAGCCAACGGTCGGACTTCATGCATTCGATGTCAAAGTACTCCTTGGTGTACTTGACAAACTTGTTGAAAAGCGTAATACAGTTCTTATTATCGAGCATAATCTCGATGTAATAGCTCATTCCGATTGGATAATCGACTTAGGACCGGATGGTGGAGATGCAGGTGGAGAAATTGTAGGTCAAGGAACACCTGAAAAAATTGCCCAAACTGAAAAATCAATTACAGGTAGTTTTTTAAGAAAATTCCTGAAGAAAAAAGCCATTCCGAGTTCGAGTTAATGGAGTTGATTAAAGTTATAAATCTAAGAATTAAATTCTTTAAAGATAAAATTATTTTTTCAATCTCTCAAATAACATTTCTAACTATAATATGTAATTGATGAATTATCTGATTCCCAAACAGTTACAGCAATTAATTTTGCATTTTCAGGGAGCAGACTATCCACACCTTTTGAAATAACTATCGCAAGATTTTCGGCAGTAGGATTCAAACCCAATAAAAATGGATTTTCATTTAAATACGTGTGATCGAGGGAACCTATTACCTTCTTTAAAATCTTCTTAATTACTTTAAAATCTAAGGACATACCAATTCTATCGAGCTTATCTGCACCAACACGAATTTCAGCAACCCAGTTGTGTCCGTGAATATTTGCACATTCTCCCTCGTATCCACAAATATTATGTGCAGCAGAAAACGTCCCTTTTACTGAAAGCTCAAACATTTAGCTTATTCCAAACTTCTTCTCTAAAGAATTTTTCTTAATATATGTTATATTACATAATAAATTAAAGAAAATATTTTCTCATCTTTTCGGTACATGATCAACATTATACTTTTTATTCTCTTCCATCCTAATACTTGCTATAATTTCATCAGTATTCGCAGTAGCTGTTCCAATTTTTCCAACCACAATACCTGCTGCATGAGATGAAAATATCACAGCTTCTTGTAAGGATGCGCCAGAACTTATCGCCGCTGCTAATGCAGCAACAACTGTATCACCTGCACCGGTAACGTCAAAAACTTGACGTGCCATTGTGGGAAAATGCTGTATATATCCATCGTTATCAAATAAACTCATTCCTTTGGAACCTTGTGTTATCAATATATTTTCCGCCTTTGAAAGAGTTTTTAATTTTCTACCAGCCTTTATCAGAGATTTCTCATCACAAATTTTCATTGATACCGCATTCCCAGCTTCCATTTTATTCGGCGTAATTAGTGAAGCTCCAAAGTAAAGTTTAAAATGACTCTCTTTAGGATCAACAATAATAAAGATCTTTTTTCTAATGGTTTCTGAAATTATTCTTTTTAAAAGCCAAGAAGTAACAACTCCTTTTCCATAATCAGAAATTACAACGACCGAGACGGAATGTATAATTTCTATAAATTTTCCCAAAACCTTTTTCCTTAGGTTATCTCCTAAATCATGATGACTCTCTCTGTCAACTCTTGTAACTTGTTGATTGTTAGCTATTATTCTTGTTTTAGTTGTTGTTGTTCTTCTTATATCTTCTATTATATATTCTTTTTTTATTCCCAACCCTTCAAGTTTTTCTTTTAGTATTTTTCCGAAAGTATCCTTTCCAATAACACCGATAATAATCGGTTCAGCTTCTAATTCATTGATATTCCATGCAACATTAGCAGCACCTCCCAATCGTTCTGTTTCTGTCTTAACTTTTACAACAGGAACAGGTGCCTCAGGTGATATTCTCTCAACGTCACCCCAGATATACCTATCTAACATTATATCGCCTATTACGGCAATTTTTTTCTTTTTAATTGAGTTTATTATTTTTTGAAGTCTATTTTTTTCTATGACCATATTTTACAATCCTTTATCTTCTAATACTGAAAGTGATTTTTTAACCTCAGGATATTCCGGGAGTACTTCTAACGCTTTTTGATAATATTGTTTAGCCATTATCTTGTCACCTTTATGTTCAGCAATTCTTCCCAATATCCATATTGCATTTGCAGTTACATTATTATCTATCTCTGCAAGTTCAACTGATTTTGCTTCAATAGCAGCTTTGTCTAGATTATTTTCTTTAATATATATCTCTGCTATTAAAAGCTTTGCCTGCCAGTATTTAATTCCTTTCCCAGAACTATCGGATAACATGCATTCTATTATTGGGATAGAGTTACTATAATCATTTATGCTCTTCAAATTTATTATCTTAATCATCGTTTCATATTTAATCTCATTGCAGTCTCCTAAAGCAGTTCTCCATAGTATTTCCAATTCTCTATTTAGATACTCTTTCATTTCTTTTCTTACACCATACTTTTCTAAAGCTTTTAATATTTTTTCTTTGTACTTTTTCTTATTAGCATCATTTCTTAAGCCTTGCTTTATATATCTTTGAATCATTGGATTGTTTATAGATATGCCATTGATATGCATAGTAATATTATTAACAATATCATTAAACGATTTAGCTTTCATCTTTATCTCGCTCATAATTTGCGAAATAAAAGGGGTGTATATATATCCCTTTTCTGTTTTATCGATAAGATGTATCATATCTTCAATATTATCTTCACTCAAGTTGGACAGTGATGCATATATTATCTGTTTCTTCACAGCACAAATCCATTCGCTACATTCAATTTTTGCCTCATCACCAAGAGTGTTATATAATATCTTAGACGGTATTATATTACTTTTATAAACATTAACAAAGCTATCTACGATAATTTCTGAAATGTTCAATTTAACTCTTTGTGCCAACGAATCATCGATAAATTGTACAATTTGACCATCTGAACTAACCGGTCCGTAGACAGAGCAATATGAACCTTCTGGTGATATAAAAGAAAATCCACCCTTAAAGATCATAGAAAAATAAATTTTAATATCCTTTTCATCTAATCTGTAAAACAAAGCTATTTTTGGTAGTATTCCATTTGATTCTATATAATGAATTGCATTTGTGAGGCTTGGAAATATTACTTCAAGGTTATTATTAAGAAACTCAAAAAAACTCGTTTCCTGAGAGAAATAACGAACCTCTTCGATCCACTTTTTTAATTCCTTAATTGTTTTCTTTTCGCTCATACCATCAATAAAACCTTCAACATTTTCTATCGGGTATTCAAGTTCCATTTCTGGCAAATCATTGTAGTGAAAAAGCACAAAACATGCCTTTTCGATTGTCAAACCTTTATCTAACATACTGCTATACATTTTAATTGCTCTATGACCTGAGAACGAATCGAAATATGCAGTGACATTATTAAGGAAGGCATTTGAATCTGTGAAAAGGTAATTCTCTCTATCAACAGAATCCATTGCATAATAAGATAATACAGCCAATAGCTCAAGTTTATTATTATGGAAGATGTTTACATCAGGCATTTGAGAAAAAGATACAGATATTGCGATAATGATAATTAAAATAATTGACTTATACATTATTCCTCCTTTACAATTGGAAGCTGAGCCTCTCTAAGAGCCTCCAATTGCTTGAGATTATTTAACTCAACTAAAATTTCTTTGAACTCCTCAACGTCTTTAAACTCCCTGTAAACCGATGCAAATCTTACATATGCAACCTCATCGAGTTTCCTTAGGTAATCCATAACAATAACACCAATTTTTATTGATGGAACTTCTGACATTCCTAATGAAAATATTTCAGTTTCAATATCATCCACTAAATTATCAATAGAATCAGCAGAAATAACGCGTTTATGACAAGCATCTCTAATCCCTTTAAGTAATTTTTCTCGTTGATAATTCTCTCTATTACCATTACGTTTAATGATAAGTAAAGGAGATCTTTCGATGTATTCATATGTTGTAAAGCGCTTTTTACAAGTCTGGCATTCCCTTCTTCTTCTTATTGCCAGTCCTTCGCGGACTAACCGAGAATCCACAACGTAATCATCCAATCCTCCGCAATATGGACATTTCATTACTTATCCTCCTGATAATCCGAAAAATGAACATTAGGTTTGGGAATAAATGAAACCTTAATGTTTAACTCACTGAAAATCTTATCCGAAAATTCATCGGGATAATCCTCTGAAATGCATATTTCATCGACCCCAGCGTTTGCAAGTATTTTAGCACAGGTTATACAGGGTTTTGTCGTGGCATATAGCTTAGAATTTCGGGTGGAAACTCCAAATAATGCTGCCTGAATTATTGCATTTTGTTCTGCATGGATTCCCCAACAAAGTTCCTGTCTTTGACCTGACGGAATTTTCAGTTTCTCTCTTAGACAGCCTATCTCATTACAATGAGGAAATCCCGATGGTGGTCCATTGTAACCAGTCGCTAAGATTCTCCTATCTCTAACCAATATTGCTCCCACTTTTCTTCGCAAGCATGTTGATCGTGAAGCTACAAGAAAAGCTACTGCCATAAAATACTCATCCCATGTTGGACGGTTATTATTAGAAGTCAAGACAACCTCCGTTTCCTCTTGACCTTTCACGTTCCATTTTATAATATTATCGTAAGATAGCAATTTAAAAATGCGAGGACACAATGAGAATAATTCATAACTGGTTTTTTTGGACAATTGTTGCTCTAATACCGTTTGTTCTTACCCTTGCATTCAGTCTAAGTCGAGAATTTATGGCTGTAGTATATTTATTTGAAATTTTGCTAACCATAATTGTCTGGTGGTTATTCGAGAAGTTTAGAGCAAAAAGACCTTATGAATTTTAATAAACAGTCAAACTTTCAATCCTTTAGAAACAACACTATTACCTAATTCAATATAATAAACCTTCATAGGTTTTTTGTTTTCATACCGGTTTTCTTTTGGCAATTTCCTCAGCAATTTGAAGAGCATTCGTAGCAGCACCTTTTCTAAGATTATCCGCTACAATAAAAAACTGATAGATTTTTTTATTTTCGGTATCTTGTCTAATTCTGCCCACATAAACCTTGCGACGACCGGTAACATAAATAGGAGTAGGATACGGTTCAACAAACTCTATTCCTTCAGCAGATTGTAATGTGCTAACGATATCCTTATATTCTATCTCACATTCAAACTCAACAAAAACGACCTCGCTGTGTGCATTAATAACAGGAACTCTAACAACTGTAGTATAAATTTGCATATCTGAAATATTCAGAATTTTCCTTGTCTCGAGTTTCAGTTTAGTTTCCTCTGCACTGTCACCATAACTATTTAGATTTCCTATAGCTGGGATAACATTTCCAAAATATGGGATCAACTCATCGCTTATAACTGGATTTTTGCTAAGAATATTCAGCAAAGAAACATTCTGTATATGTTCTGAGGTGTTTTTACACTCCTTAATAAAACTCAAAAGTGCATCCTTCCCTGCGCCGGAAATACCTTGATATGTGGCAACAAAAACCTTTGCTAATCCGAATTTCATTAGAGGTTTTAAAACCACGACTAATTGTATCGTGGAACAGTTGGGATTGGCAATCAATTCTGAATTGGCAATCAAGCCGGGATTAACCTCAGGTACTATCAGAGGAACATTTTCTTCAAGTCTAAAAGCTGAGGAATTATCGATAACTATCGCTCCCTTTTTTATGAATTTGGGGACATATTCAACAGCAAGAGCGGAATCTACCGTAAATAAAGCAATATCGACAGCGGGAATATCTCGCTCTATCAAAGAATGAACGTAAATATCTTCCTTTTTGAATCTAATTTTTTTCCCCGCTGAATCACCAGAGGCAATAAGAAATAACTTGTGAACAGGAATATTAAAATCACCAGAGGCTAGCTCATCGATCATAATCCTGCCAACCAAACCTGTTGCACCGACAATTGCGATTTTCATTTTATACCTTATTTGAGTTCGATTTTATATGGAACTAAATAAATAAAATCCTCATTGAAATATAATGCATCACCCAGAATATTCAAATTTAAGCCTTCCGGGATTAAGCCAAGCTGAGCCATCGTCATCGAAAGTCCAAATCTCGGATAATGAGAATAAATTTTTACTTCATACTCGTCTTTAAGGTTAAGTTTATTAGAAAGGTCATTAACAACCTGTGAAAATCCACCTATTTCATCGATAAGTCCAAGACGTTTAGCTGTTAAACCCATGTGAATTTTCCCTTGTGCCATTTTTTCGAGAGAATCTGCATTCAAGCCACTGCGACCCTCGAGAACTCGGTCCTTAAAGATATCGTATGTATAAAGCATATTTTTCCTAAATCTTTCTCGTTGGGAAACTGTAAAAGTATCTAAGAGCGACCATATATTAGCATTTGGTGAAAGGTAAATTCGATTAATCGTTAGTCCCAACTTATCGAATAAATTTGAGAGTGAAAATTTGCCTCCATAAACACCAATGGAACCAGTAATTGTAGTTTTGTTTGCGTAAATTTTTTCAGCAGGAGTTGCAACATAATATCCACCACTACCTGCCATTCTCCCCATAGAAACCCATACAGGCTTCTTCTCTGCTGCCTTTTTAACAGCTTGCCAAATCTCTTCTGAAGCAAAAGCCGAACCACCACCAGAATTTATTCGAAGAATTATCCCTTTCACATTCCGTTCTTTTGCAACTTTTTCTATTGTCTTTACAATGCTCTTATCACCCATCGATTTCGAACTAAATAAACCACCGCGAGACGAACTCCCAGTGATTATGGAACCCTCAAATGGTATAACTGCGATTCTTGGTGGTTTACTCCAAATATCTGCAAGCTCATTTTTCTCAAACACATAAGTCGAGAACTCGACTGATTTGTTCCAATCGGATACCTTCATAAACTCATTCCAATGAATTAGCTCGTCAACAATCCCGGATTCCTTTGCATATTTGGGATTCTGAGGAGCATTATCGATCCATTCTCGAACAGTTGCTATACTAACACCTCTTCCCTTGGAAACTTTTTCAACCACAAAGGTATCTATGGTGTTAAGGATTTTCATAATCTCTTCTCTCATCTCGGGAGACATTGTATCTCTTGTAAATTGTTCATATCCAGTTTTATAATTTCCTATGTTTACAATGTCTGGAGTTACACCAATTTTATCGAATAGCTGTCGGAAATAGACCATCTCCACACCTACTCCAATGAAAGTAACCGAGCCAACTGGATTTAAATAGATAGAATCCGCTACAGAAGCCAAAAACATAGAGCGGTTATCAAGATAATCAGAATAAATAACAATTTTTCCACCTCTATTTCGGAAAAACTCCAGAGATGCTCTAATTTCTTCAAGTTGTGCAAATGATAGACCAAGCGAATTTAACCTTATAACGATCTTTTCAACAGATTCATCCCTACAAAGCTTATCGATCGATCGTGAAAGATTTATAAAACCATCCTTTTTAAATAATTTATACGTTTCTGAATAATCACCGGATAAAATTAGTTTAACTTTTTTTGTCTTATATTTCACAGGGCTTTTGAGTCGTTTACGCGATATTGTAAACGATGCTTCATTGTTGTATTCATCGGTATAACCCGCATGAAAAGAGATATGGGCTAAGTCGAATTTAAATCCTAATTGATATTCCTCATCCTCAGGCCAATAGTTACAATAGAAATGAATACCATGAGCAGGAGAAATATCCACACCAGCGAAATATGACTCGGTCTTCCTATCGACAATTTCGGCATCTGACCATATTGTTACAAAGTCTTTATACGGTCTAAATGCTATACCTATTCTGGTATCATCCCCCCAATTTTTCCCAGTTCGTAATCCCAATGATATCCAATTAGTAGGCCTAATCAGACTGCCAATACGCCAGCTATGAGATCTGGAACCTTCAAAGTAAATGTTACGGTCGATATATCCGATGCCGAATTCCTTTGCCCCAATTCCTAAACCCCAATAAAGTTTCCATTCCTCTGTTCCGCTCTCGTCATTTATATAATCCCCGCCGAGAATATATCCTCTACCAGCTATATATGACCCGTATGATTTAACATCAAGGCATTTATTAAAGCTTAATTTCCAATAGTTACTACTGGCTGAACCAATAAATCCAGGATTTACAAGAAAATCATTGCCAATCTCGGGATATGAAACCGGCGACTGAGCCAAAACGATCGAAACAATAGAAGTGATAACAATTATTAAATAAGATCTGAACATTTCTCCTCCTAAGTTATATAAGATTCATAAAATTAATGAAAGTTAAATAACCAACAACTATTTTCTAAATTAATCAAAATTTTATTATCCACTGCATTATATATGATAAACATTTTTTTGGAATGCAATAATAATTTCACAATATGGATTAACAGAAAGGTTGCGATCTTGACATTTCCAGAGTGACGAGTGCCATAAAACCATTTACCAAAGATTGCATTAACATTACATGAGAAGTTACAACCACTGATTTCTAATTGGATTTTAAAGTTTTAGATATCTACAAGCCGATAATATACATCAGGAGTTTTCACACACATATTCTTATATTCATCGAACGGCGTAATTTCTGGCATAAACGATCCATAACTATCAATAATTTTTATAGACTGTTTGGCATTGTTGAATATTCGGATACACCTTCCTCGGCTTACTACTTTTATTGTTGCGCTTGAATGATTGTAAACGTCTATAATCTATCTTCCGTCTCAACAATCTGAATATATTCACCCTTAGAAACAGCGGATACTTCTTCGGTGCTATCAATTTTATTCTCTCGAAATGGATTATCCAATTTTGCAGCTTCGATATTATCGAGCAATTCCTGAGGATTTGTTAATCCACCTATTTCATCGAACCTTACTATCCCCTTTTTGCCAATAATTACTGTTCGGGGAATTGCAAATATACCAAAAACTTTAAATCCATCCTTGCTATTATATTGTGGCCAATTGAATTTCATCTTTTCGGTAAACTCGAGGAGTTTTTCATAATCATCCCATATTGTTATGCTTAAAAATTCAATTTCGGAAGTGTCAGACATATTCAAAACTTCAGATAGAATGGGCATTTCCATTATGCATGGTTTACATCCGCCAGTCCAGAAATTTAAGACTAAAACTTTTCCAAAAAAATCACTAAGCATCATGGTATCACCTGAACTTGCTTCGATTAGCTTGAAATCAGGTGCATTATCTTTGGCAGTTGTCAATTGATTTTGTAAGCTATCCCAAAGCTTCTCAGACGACTTGCCAAGTTTTTCAGTAACTTCTGCAAACATATTCAATGCTTCTTTTGAACCCTTTCGTCCGGCATTGAAAAAATGAATTAGAGAAGCAATACTATCTTTTTTTACTAAGGCTAATTGTCCAAAGTATTTCTGTAAATCGCTTGAGGTGGATCTGGGTAAAATATTCACATACTCTTTTATTTGCAAAGCGAGTGATTCCGCTGCTACGTAATCTTTTTTTTCCATTAACCAGATCATATATGACATACCTTCATACCTTGCATAACATGCCGCTTCAAATGACTTCATCGATTTGAATCTCTCGATATCCTTACGTCTAATCTCATCAGCAAATGTAGTATCTCCCATTCGTTTGAAGGCTTCTGCCGCATAGGTTGTTTGCACACTGAGATTGTTCGAGATCCGATAGTTATAAATTTCCATTCGTTGTTCAACTGTGTATAGTGAGTCAAAAGGAGCTGAAAATGGATAGAAGACAAGAAGTTCTGAACCGGGATTCTCCAGAAAAAAGTCTCTTGCCACAAGTATAATTGAATCAGAAACAAGTTCTGGTTCGCCAAACACAAGAGGTTGCAGTAACATGTGGAATAACCTAGTCTGACAATAATCCAGTTTTACACCACTTTTCCCTACTTCAAGCGTATACTTGAATGCACCTACAGCATCTTCTTCATACATTTGTCTGTATGCTTTCAGCACCAATACGTTTGGATCCAAAGAATCCTTAGCCTCAATCTTAGCAAGCATAGCATTTAGTGAGTCCGATCGTCCTTTAACCTGCATCGTAATAAAATTTAAAATCAATCTCGTGTAATTCTTATATCTTTTAGGATCGATAGACAATTCCCAATTAAGACCTTCGTTCTGTTCAAGAGTACCTCCAATATTCGAATACGTACCGAAAACAGCATTGCTATCCTCATCTATTACATATGTGCCAGTGATGTTCCCAAAAGATAATGAAAAATGATTAAGGGGTTCTGTGTATATTCGAAATTTGAAACCACAAGCACTCTCTGGCAGAGTAAATTTTTTAGCGTAAAACTGTTTAAACTTAGACATTGGAATAGAATCGATTACCGAAGAATCTGGGAAATATGTCTCTCTAATCAAAGTGACTTTCTTTAAATCACTCTCACTTGGCCAATATGTCACCCAAACATTCTCGTTAAACATTGGGTATTTCGGCGTTATCTCAATTTCCCCGACCCCAGACGGTTCAGGCGGTCTTGCGCATCCTGTTAATATCAGGGTGAATATATAGGTAAATAGCATAAAACTTTTAACTCTGTTCATGTTACTTCACTCCTTTGGATAATGTCTCTCCGTTTTAACAAATGCATTGGAATGATTTACACAATTGAAAAAATCCAAAATTTAATGTGACACCTTCTGTTTGATATTAATACTTAGAAATAATTAAATAGTAAAGATTATGTTCGAAAAACATCTCACTTTGAATTTAACTCAAAAATTGCAATTAATGTAATTTCCTTAAAATACCTAATGCCATGCAAACTCCTGTTCATTTGAAATCTTAAATCGTGCATAATCTAAAGTTAAAGAGTTTCATTTTTAATATAAATAACTTTTGCCAATTAATACAAAAAACAATATTATAGGTTTCATAATTAAAACTCATCGATATTGGAGGATACAATGGCGATAATATTGGATGGCTCAGGCTTAACAACTGAGAAATTAGTTCGAATTGCAAGACATAATGAAAAGGTGGAACTCAGCCCAGATGCCCTGAAAAGGATTCAGATATGTCGCGATATGCTTGAAGAAAAGATTGCAGCTCACGAGATAATGTACGGTGTCAATACAGGTATAGGAGAGTTCTCAGAGGTTGTACTCGATGACGAACAAGTGAAGCAGTTCCAAAAATATCTTATATATAACCATGCAGCCGGGATTGGTGAGCCATTGGAAATCGAGAAAGTTCGTGGAGCCATAGCCAGCAGAATAAACGTGTTATCTAAGGGCTATTCCGGATGTCGAATCGAAATTGTTGAAACGTTCAAAGAGATGCTGAACAAGGGTGTAACTCCAGTTGTCTGCAGAAAAGGTTCGGTTGGTGCAAGCGGAGATTTAGCTCCTATGTCGCAGATTGCATTGCTCCTTATGGGTGAGGGTGAAGCCTTTTACAAAGGTGAACGCATGCCCGGCAATGTGGCACTTGAAAAGGCTGGGATTAAAGTTCCTGGATTAATGGCTCGAGATGGGCTTGCAGCAATTAACGGTTCGAATGTTTTAACTGCCATTAGTGCAATTCAAATTTATGATATAAACCGCTGGCTTAAACAAGCTGAAATAGCATGCGCAATGAGCCTTGAAGCTCTTTATGCTAACATGAAACCATACGACGAACGACTTCATAAAATTCGTGGATTTGCAGGTGCTGTGAGAGCCGCAAATGCCATTTTGAAATGCATTAAAGGAAGCGATCTCCTATCTGGAAAACTCAAAATCAAAGTCCAGGATGCTTATTCTATGCGCTCTAGTCCTCAAGTTTTAGGTGCTGCACACGATGCAGTCGCTTTTGCCAAATCACAGGTAGAAATTGAGCTGAACGGAGTCGGGGATAATCCAGTATTTTTCCCAGAGTACAAACTCACAATCACTGGAGCCAATTTTCAGGGCTCACCTGTATGTGTACCTATGGACATGGTTGGTGCAACGGTTACAATGATTAGCGTTCTATCTGAAAGACGACTTAATAGAATGCTGAATCCTGCACTCAGTGTTGGACTCCCTGCATTCTTAACCAAAGGCGCTGGAATGTTCTCTGGACTTATGCTTAGCCAATATACTGCAGATATGCAAATCGTAGAGCAAAGAATCCTCTCGACACCTGCATCGATTCAGTCCATTCCAGCTGCAGCCGATCAAGAGGATTTCGTATCGATGGGCATGAATACAGCACTTAAGAACGAACAAATTCTCGATAATGCATACGGTGTTCTGGGAATAGAGTTTATGGCTGCAGCACAAGCATTAGATTTTAGGGAGTTTATTAATGGTAAAGGAGTTGCAAAAGCCAAAGAAATTATTAGGAAATATGTCGATTTCCTCGATGTAGACAGACCTTTATATTCAGACCACAATAGAATGAAAGAACTTGTTAAATCCTGTGAAATTCTTGAGGAAGTGGAAAAAATTATAGGTAGCCTTGAATAACAACATGATATATTATAAAACGCTCAATAACATGTTATTCTAACATTAATTAAATTCATTTTTCTAATGGGGGGAAAAAACGGATCATTGCTTGCATTAGTAATAGCTATCAATGGTATTGCGGAAGTGGAATTTTTTTGTAAATAATTAATTAAAATATGAACAATACTACTTAAGGAATCTACTCGAAAAGGATCGATATGAAAATCTTAGCTTTTATTGGAAGTCCCAGGAAAGACGGCAATACAGCTAAACTCGTAAACGAAATTTGCCAGGAAGCAGAAAAAAATGGGCACATTTGTAAAACCACATTCGTTTATGATCTTAATCCCGTGGGCTGTAAAGCATGTGGCACTTGCAAAGAAGGGGAAGTCGAGTATTGTGCTCAGGATGATGCTATTACGCATTTGATGCCTGAAATTGCTGCTGCCGATTGTTTGATTTTGGCATCTCCAATTTATATGGGATTTATAACCGGACCTATGAAAACCTTTATTGATAGGTTTTACACATTTGTACAAAGAGCTTTTGAGGCAAGAGTTCTTAACGACAAGCAAATTGTTCTTGTTATGACATGCGGAGCTCCAAAGAATGTTTTTGAGAAAGTTATGAATAATTTAGAGTATTGGTTTACGCAATTCTTCAAGATGAAATTAATGGGAAAGTTATTCGTAGGTGAATTGAGTAATGGGAATATTCCTGCAGAAGCAATAAAGAAAGCTAAGGAAATTGGTAATTCTCTGTAAATCATGTAAGAAGTAATTACGATGAAACTTTTCAAAAACTAATAGAAACAAAGCAGAAGAAATTGCTATGCGTATTGCGGACTTTAATGCAAAGCAAAAGGATGACTTGCATGCAATAATATCTGCTGGATATTACAAACATCTCGACATTGTCAAACTTTTACAGGATTATGGGTCCAAACTTCAAGCCTAAAGTAAGCTAAATCTTTAATTTATTAGATAGGGGAATTGATTACTACTCTGCAACACAGTTTAAAATTATTTTTTTTTCAAATTTGTTTCTTCTAACTAATTCCCAATCTCTTTCTATAATAACCTGAATACAATGCTCCTGCGGGATTATGCGCTAAAACTCTATCCTTAACAACCAAAGTGGTGACCGGAGCTTTGCAGTGCTTTGTGAAAAGTATGTCATGTCCGATGCATAACCCTAATATTATATTCATATCCGTACCCTCACGGTTGAAAAGCTCTGCCTGACCTATTGGGTTGCACATTGCTTCATAGCGTTCATCTATTATCTTATCAAGATTATACTGCTCTTTGGGAATTCCGCAGACTTTGCAACATATAGAAATTACTTCAAAATGTTTCTCGAATATCTTATGTGCAATTTCAGCTTCTGCAGCAAGTCCTATGCAAAATGCTAATCCAATTTTTTTGAAATCCATCATCTGAGTAAATCTGATAACTTCCTCTATTCTGGTAAGTTTCATGTAACCGCTGCTTTCGATATGTGC
>CAZLTJ010000052.1:8679-16178 GCA_964562425.1 uncultured bacterium | reverse complement strand
GTCGTACTCTATACTAAAATACAATTCTCAAAATGGTTTTTACCTATATCAACATAATTTAAACAGTCACCTTGCAATACTTACAGAGGAGAAAATTTAACTAAAATAATTTGCAGTAAATGACCAGTAAATTATACATATTCGGGCTTTTATCGATCTTGGTTTTTGCGGGAACCGTTTTCGCAGACACTCCTGGACCATATGCCAGTATGACACAACCACTTCCTGCATCGTGGTCGGGATGTACTTTGCAGATTATCAAGATTGTTATAAAGGACTACACCGACGAGATCGATACAAACTCGATAGAAATTCGAGTAGCAAGTTTAGAATACAATTGGGGTGATATGCAATTAGAATGGGATGATGATTCAGTATTAACTTTCACTCCTGATAGTGTTTTTTCAAATAAGGATACAGTTCTCGTTGAGTTACTCGCAGCAGATGACATTGATGGAAATCCATTACAGGGAGCACCTCGAAGTTGGAAATTTTACATAGATTTAGATTTCCCGTATTTTGTTGCCTCAACACGACATCCATCCCCAGATGAGACCGTCTGTGATGATGTGGACAGTATCGCCATTAAGGTTGTTGATACAACATCTGGGATTCCATTGGATGGTGTTTGTATGTGCTTCAATTCATATTGGTTCACCTGTCCCGATGAACGATCGTCTGGTTTCTGCTGGCAGCCTACTGTGGATACCAACATCGTATATCGAGATTCGATATTTTTCCTACGCTGGAATCATCTAATAAACAACGGCTATTTTAACGACGAGGATTCGATTGAAGTTTGTCTTCGAAAAGCCGTTGACAAAGTAGGAGTTGGTGCACCAGATATTGAAGCCGTTTGCGGTCCGCATTGGTTCGATACCACGGATACCGATCAATGCTGGACTTTCCTTCGTGATTGTGAGGGACCAAGATCGTTATTAGTTTTTCCATCCGATAACGATACTTTTGCATGCGATTCTATTGTCATTCGTTTTGTAGATTATTCTCCAATCGATACAACCAACATACAAATATTCGTAACCGGTGGCGGCATACCGTATATAAGCACATCCGATGTTTTCAATGCAAACTCTACTGGAGACACAGCATTCTACATAGGAAATTTACCTGAAGGAACTGTTGCAGTTCACATAATAAGAACCCGAGATATTGAGGGCAACTGGCGAACATCGCACCCGTGGTGGTATTTCTATGTTGACAAAACGCCACCTATTGTTTCAAATCCATATCCACCTATCAACGGCGTAGCAGCAACATCCGTTCCGTTAATTTCTCTGGATATAAGCGATGTTCGAACCAAAGTTGACAGCTCCTCTATCGAACTTGAAGTCGATGGCACGGCCTATGATTTGAGTGACGCAGCTCTTAGTTGGGATGGTACTACATTGGAGTTCTCATCCTCTGTTGCGGGGATAAGTTTTTCTCACAACGATACTGTTAAAGTCTGTCTCAATGAAGCTTGCGATATTGTCAAGGACGAACTATGTGGTCCTAATTGTATTGAAACACCATACTGCTGGGAATTTACAATCGACATTGTAGGACCTAATGCAGAGCTGGTCAGTCCTCCCGAGAGCACCTATTCAGCCTGTGATGATCAGGGATTGATTTTACGAATTTTTGATTCGAATGACGTAGATAGTTTTTCTATTGTGTTAGATGTGGACAGCATTACATACGATTCATTAAATAACTTTACTTATCGCAACGATACTCTTGTGTTTACTCCTCCATTTCCATGGACTGACGTACAATCGGTATATTGGGAGCTTAAAGAAGCCAAAGACCTCTATGGCAATCCTTTATCAACTTTAATCTCAGGCATATTTTTTATAGATCTATCTCCACCTGAAGTACTCGACATAATACCAGCAGAATGGACTGTTTTTGGTCCGTCATACATAACATGCATATTCGAAATCGTCGATTCCGGTGCTGGTATCGACCCATCAACGGCTGAGATGAATGTTAACGGTCATACATATTCCTATCCCACCGGTTTCACATGGGATGGCTTGCACTTAAGCTTCGACTTGAACTCAACCGGTCTTAGCTTTACCAATGGTGAGACTGTGTTAGTTTGTCTCGAGATTGGAGACAGTATAGACTCAAATTATTGCGGTCCCAATATCGCGGACACATGTATCCGATACACAACGGATCTTCAAGGACCGTTCGCAGAAATGCTGTTCCCACCAGATAGTTCGGTTACTGCATGCTATGACAGCATTATAAAAATAATTATAACCGATCCTAACAAAATTGACACCACAAGCATCGAGATTTCCATCGATGGTGTAACATATACACTCGATTCTTCAGAGGTCGTCTTAATTGGAGATACTGTAATTTATCGTCCTTCAACAACTTTCTCACACGGAGACACCGTTAATGTCGAAGTTTTAGCAGCTAAGGATACATTAGGCAATCCGATAGATTCCGGTTATGCGTGGACTTTTTTGGTGGACATAGAACCACCAATATTAACAAATTATTTCCCACTTAACGGTGAAGCAATTGCCACTGCATCACCCACAATAAGGATGTGGCTCGAAGATTCTCCTGCTGGTGTTGACAGTTCAAGCATCATCATAAGAATAAATGGTATAACATATCATTGGAGTTCTGCAGGAATGTCATGGTCGTCGGGGATTATGATTTTCAGTACAGCGGATGAGGGATTGACGTTTGGTGATGCTGAAACAGTTGAAGTATGCTTAGTTAATGTAACAGATATGGTTCCGATCTCTCTCTGTGGTGCAAATGCTTATGCACCAGATTCCTGCTGGAAATTTACTATAGATTTAATGGGACCAGCATCCGAACTCTTTCTCCCGGATGACGGTTCATATTCCTCCTGCAATTTGCAAGAGATTCGAGTTAGAATTTTCGATAGGGAGGGTATTTTTACAGATAGCACAGCAATTCGAATAAACGACGATACTCTTCGAGCATGGCTCGGTGAACTCGTTATCTTTGCCGATACTGCGTTTTACATCCCCGCATCAGCTTTCAGCGATGGTGAAGTTGTTGAAGTTCAGGTTGTGTTAGCTGTGGATCTCCTTGGAAATAGGAGCACCAGCGGGGACATTTGGCAATTTACAATTGATATTTCGCCACCTGTTTGGTTTGATACGGATCCTCCCCCAGATACTTTCCAATCCTCAGCAACACCAGTAATAACCTTGGGCGTAATAGACTCACTCTCTGGCGTCGACACACCCACTTTTGCAGTAAGAGTTAACGGCACAGGTTACACAGGAACAGATCCTGGAATAAGCTACACAACACCGTATTTCACAATTAACCTTGGCGCAATGGGATTTTCGTTTAGTGATGACGACACGGTGAAGTTCTGTTTTGATTCCGTTGCTGACTATGCTCAATATTGCGGAAAAAATTACCTTTATCCCGATAGTTGTTTCAATTATTACATAGACCTTTCAGGTCCTGTTGCACAACTTGTTTTCCCCGATTCAGGAGCATTTTTCGGTTGCCGTTCGGGAACATCGATGATAACAATTACAGACAATTTTGCAGTAGATACAACAACGATTCGGCTTTCCGTGGATGGAATAACATATTCGCTTTCACACTCTGAGCTATGGTTTTCCGGGGATACACTATATTTCACACCCTCGACACCCTTCGAACATGGAGACACAATTGTCATACAACTTACCAATGCTGACGATCTGGCTGGGAATTCGCTTACATCTGGCGGACCGTGGAATATCATAATAGATCTTGAAGGACCAGAGATTACCTCGATTGTTCCGTCTTCAGGATCATTCTTGATATCCACATCGGATACGATAACTGCAACAATTGTAGATTCCGGAGCCGGTGTAGATTCGAGTTCGCTTAGGATTTATGTTGCAGATACGCTTGTTAGTATTGGTTATTTCTACAATTCATTAATAGGTGAAATAATATTTATCCCTGATAGAGCTGGATTTACATTTTCATCGGGAGAATCTTTAAGGATTTGTTTTGGTGGTAGCGATCTCGTTAAAGCTGATTACTGTGGACCTAATATCGGAGACACAACCTGTGCAACTTACATATTCGACCTTGCAGGTCCTGTCGCTTCTTACATCGAGCCATTCGATAGTGCATATACATCCTGTGACGATCAAAAAATCCTTATAAAACTAACAGACGACTTTGCAGTGGCAACTGCATCGATAAACCTTCAGGTTGATGGTGTAAACTATGTAATAACCGATCCTGAATTAACCTACATAGACGATTCACTATTGATATTCACTCTTTCTAGTGCATATCCTGAGGGTGAGATAACCGTGATTCTTTGGGGTGTAGTGGATCATGTAGGCAACGTAATGGATAGCGATTCGTTGGTTTTTATATTCTTCACCGATTATTCTCCTCCATATATAACATCGATAAACCCAATTAGTGGAAACATTTTCACAGCTACACCTACATTTGAAATAGGGCTTGCTGATGACGGAGCAGGCATTTTCGATTCATCGATCGTAATATCGTTAAACGGGATACCGTTATCGTTGAGTTCCGGTTGCCTCGAATGGGACGATAGCATTGCCATATTAACACCACTCGATTGCGGAATAAGCTTCGAAGATGGTGATACACTCAGGTTATGTATTAAAGCCAAGGACAAACCGGATTTCTGCTCATCTAATGAAATGACATATACATGCTGGAATTACAATTTTTCGACCAGAGGACCAGTTGTAACAGTTATTGAGCCTTTAGATGGAGTTGTTTCTGCTTGTGAGGACCAAGGAATTATATTTAAAATAACCGACGGTAACGGTGTAGAAGCATCAACTATAGTACTCTCAGTTAATGGTACAGATTACGATACCACAGACAGCGAACTCACGTTCCACAATGATACGTTAAGATTTGCTCCTTCAACCGACTGGTCGGATGGAGATACAGTAATAATAATTCTGAAATCAGTCGACGACATGCTTGGCGTCGCAAGTCCAGATGTCCCCGAGACAGTCGTCTATTACATTGATCTTTCACCACCTTATGTAGACGATGTTATACCTCCTGCTATGACAGCTTTCGCATCTGGTGATTCAATTATAACTGTTATACTTGTCGACGACATCGCAGGAATTAATCCTTTCAGCATAATACTGAGTATTGGAGGTTTGGATTTCTCCTATCCGTCGGGCGACATGAACTATTCAAACGATAGTCTGACATTTAGTGTAAGTGGTATGGGTTATATACCATTCCATAAGGAAACGTTAGAGATCTGCGTAGAGGCAATGGACAAGCCAGCACACTGCATGCCGCATATGATGGATCTATACTGTTTTAAATATTATTACGATTTGCGCGACCCTATCGTTATACTCTATTTCCCATTGGACTCTGTTTGGACAAGCTGCTACGACTCGATCAGTTGGAGACTTTACGACGAGTATAGCATCGACTCCTCTTCTATTCTGATTAGTGTGGGTGGAGACACTTGCGATTTAAGTTCCTCTATGCTGACCTTCCACGGTGGTGAGTTGCTTCGTTTCCAACCCGACACCGGGCTTGTTGAAGGCGAGATGATTGCAGCAACAATTATTCATGTGGAAGACATAGCCGGAAATGCAGTGGGACCAAAGGTTTTTTGGGTAGGTTTCGATACAACCGGACCTGTTGCATCAAACCCATATCCACCCGCGGAAACTCTTATAACTACTGTTTCTACATTGATTTCGGTGGATGTAATCGATAATGCTTCTGGGCTCGAGGAAGATAATCTATTCATGGTTATCGATGGTGACACATTTACCTATCATTCAGGTGACCTTAGTTGGGACGGTACAAAGCTAACCGCAGATTCGGAGAGTCTTGGAGTAGATATAGATAGTAACGACACTATCTTTGTCTGCATTGGTGGTCTTTACGATAAGGCAACGATATGTGGTGTTAATATCGGTGATAGTTTGTGCTGGCGATTTTTTGTCGATGCTGCACCACCTGAACCAGAACTAATCTCTCCACCTGACAGCGTTTTCATGTCTTGCGACAGGGAGACAATTGCTGTGGTTCTTCGAGATCCTCATGGAATCGATTGGACTTTTGTTCGTTTTAACGTGCGTGGCTCGGAGGTGAGCATCACTACCGCTGGTGTTTCTATAACTGGCGATTCTATGTTTACGTTTATACCTACGTTTTCAATCGCCGATGGCGAAACAGTTGAATATTATCTGACAATGACAAAGGATACATTAGGCAATTTGGGCACCGATTATCCTCATTGGTTTTTCTACATGGATCGTTCACCACCGTATGTGTTGTGGGAGGAGCCAGTTGTCGGGGATTTTCTCGGTGATACTTGGCATTGCGGTTTATTTGATGATTTCGCTGGTGTGGACACAAGTTCTATCGAAGTTACTGTTAATAGTGTAATTGTCAGCCGCACAATAAACATCGACACTGTGTTTGTGGACATATCCTCTATTAGCGTTAGCGATGGCGATACCGTTAACATATGCATTTCAGCTGCGGATCTTATCGAATGGTGCGATCCCAATGAGATGGATATAGAATGCTTCGAATATATAATAGATCTAACGCCACCTTTAGCTTCGCTTATCTATCCCGATCCGGGAGCAATCTCCGCCTGCGATGATCAAGGTGCTGCATGGCTATTTGACGAACCATTTGGATTAGATACATCGAGTATAATTGTTGTATTCGAAGATGAAACGTTAGATATTTCCGATCCCAAAGTAACGTATTCCGAGGATACGCTCAAATTCGAGCCAGGAATTCTTTCTGATGGCGACACAATACAAGTAAGCTTACTTTGTGCATCGGACTTAGCAGGCAATGTCGATACGTTTAATTTATCTACTTGGTATGTTATAGATTTAACGCCACCATACGTTACCAGCACATCACCAGCAGATAGCTCAACAATTGCTGACCCAACACCTTCTATTGTTATTGAAATATCCGATGATATCGCTGGTGTGGATTCAGCGACGATTGTAATTACAATTAACGGTGACACTGTAGAATTCATTTGGGATGGCACATCGGTTAAAATTTTCTGTGATTCTATCGGAATCGAGTTTGCTGATAGTGACACTGTTGTGGTGTGTGTTAGTGCTGCAGACATGGTTGATCTGTGCGATTCAAACTACATGGACGATACATGTTTCATTTTCGATATAAACCTATCTGGTCCTCTTGCATCAATAATTGAACCTGGAATCGATGAAGCAATAGCATGCGATTCCGCTTTGCAACGTATTGTTATGTATTTATTCGATGAAGATGACGTGGATAGCCTGTCCATTTTATTCGTTGTTGATTCCGAAACTCTGAAAATCGATTCCTCAGAGCTTACATATAGAAATGATACTCTTATCTATATTCCACCGATATCCTGGGAAATCTGTGATACAATTTGTGTATCTCTTGTCGAAGCAGAGGATCTCCTCGGCAACGGTCTTCTTGAAGCAATCTCATGG
>CAZLTJ010000052.1:1306-8669 GCA_964562425.1 uncultured bacterium | reverse complement strand
CAATTTTAAAAGATTTGGATTGAAGGTTTTACAGATACATTTGCAATGGGTTCCGGTTTGCTTTGGCATGCACCGACTGCCACAGTTCCCGGTTCGTTAGTAAGTTATCTCTCCGGTACATTAACTGTGTGTGTAAAAGCATCTGACAACACGCGTCTTTGCGGACCAAACACAGACAGCACATGCTGGACATTCATTGTTGAGAGCGAAGGTCCAACTGCAAGACCTATAACTCCTCTTCCCGGTCAAATTATTTCATGCCGCGATGATGATCAACGTATATTGATATACCTGCACGACGACGACAGCATCGATTTACGATTCACAGATCTTTTAATAAACGGTTCAAGTGTATCTTTCACATACGGTTCCGATACTGTCTTGTATGAACCATCGACAGCATGGCGACACCGCGATACAGTCCATGTGGCGCTGATTTCCCGTGATCTTGCTGGGAATTGGATGGCTGATACAATGCGTTATTGGTTTGTTGTGGATACCGCCGGACCTTATTTCGCTTATACATTGGGATCTGCAAATTGGATTTCCCCGGCAATATTAACACATTATTGTGCTGCGGGTTATGTGGAGGACATTCCAGCAGGTGTGGATAGAGGCAGATCGATGGTCGATATACATTTGGTAGATTACAATGGACATACAGCAGACACAACCTTTCCTCCTGTTGCTGTTGGTTTCCTTATATGGCTTTGTATCGATGACAGCTGGCTAACAGATGCAGAAATAGATACCGCAGGAACATTAAGCCTTTGTTTTCATCTTTGGGACAAAGCAGAACTCTGTGGTGCAAACCGTTCAGATACATGCCTAATACAACTTTACGATCCATATCCACCGGTTCTTGTGGAGCACTTTCCATCGGATTATGCAATAAGTAGTTGTCCCGATAGCGCTTATGCGGTATTGGATGATTACCTTGCTGGAGTCTGGGACAGTATATGTGCTGTTTATATTAACGGCGATAGCGTTGCCCACGAGCTTTCACCAGCAGGCACACTTACTTGGGTTCTTCCGTCATACTCATCGGGAGATACATTCGAGATAGAAATATTCATTGGCGACAGTGTCTATAACGATACAACTTATTTCATATATTCTGTTGCAGATACATCTCCACCTGTGGCTTTCTCAGAATCGCCACCCACGGGAAGCTCAGTCATATCAACAACACCAAACATTGCACTGGTTTTAGTAGACTCTGTGAGTGGTGTGGATGAAAGAACAATTATAATCGTAATAAACGATGACACACTAACAGTGGATTCTTTGGGTGTAACTTTTAGCGATGACACACTGAAAATCTCGACTCTTCTTGCTGGTCTAAGCTTTGCATTAGGCGAAACTGTATTTGTTTGCATTGATGCTGGAGACAGTCCAGATATATGCGATACAAATTATATGTCTTCCTATTGTTGGGATTTCCGGATAAGAGAATATCCCGGACCTGAAGCCAGTCTTTTATTCCCTGAATTCAGTCCGACAATTATATCGTGCACAGATACTGCAATTCTTATGCTTATTCAGGACATCGATGGTATAGGTGAATCTACGATTGTCTTTGTTGTCAATGGTGACACAATGACAACTGATTCTACAGAATTGTATTTCAGTAATGATACTCTTCGCTATTATCCTCTTATAGGATCGTCCTGGGATACAGTAACTTACGAACTTGTTGCTGCTGAGGATATATTCGGATTTACTCTTGAGAATAAAGTGGGTGGAACAATAATATTTGACTTAGATCCTCCAGTAGCGTTTTCACCTTCACCGTCACATTTATCAACAGTTGTCATTCCAACACCAGACATAAGAATTGTCCTTATCGACTCGATATCCGGCGTGGACAGCAGTTCGATCTTTATCGTAGTAAATGGAGACAGCTTCACAATAGACTCAACAGGTGTAACATTCGCGGATGACACATTGCTGCTTTCTACATTAGATGCGGGGATTTCTTTCAGTAGCGATGATTCTGTTCATGTATGCGTAAGTGCTAACGATAAGCCGGATTATTGCTCGCCAAATGAGATGGACGAGTATTGCTGGGATTTCATTGTTGTCATTCCTGATGGTCCACTTGGAGAATTGATATTTCCATCTGACACAGCAGTTATAATGTCATGTGTAGATACAGCATTGCGCATTTACCTCTGGGACTACGATACAGTTGTTGACACTACAATCCGGTTGGATGTAGATACGAAAACATTCACAGTAGATTCTACTCAGCTATCGTATTCTGATGACACATTGAGATTCTATCCGTTGTCGGGCTCATCTGGGGATACAATAAATTATTGGCTTTCCCGAGCTGAAGATAGATTTGGCAATCCGCTTGAATCGATAATTCGTGGATATATCGTTCTGGACTATGATCCACCAATGCTTATAAATTGGGAACCAGAAACCGCATCTGTAAGTTCCCCAACTCTTCAATTTATACATGTAGATTCAATAAGCGGCGTGGATTGGGGAACATTCGAATTTATAATCGGTCTCACAACGCTCGACACATCCTCTGCAGCGGTTATTGTGAGCGGCGACACAGTCCTCGTGAATTTCACTACAGCAGGAATTTCGCTTCCCGGGATCGATACTACAATAAGAATCATAATAGCCGATTCACCGGATTTATGCGATTCAAATGTATTAGATACGTCACTGACATTGAGCGTTAGAATACCGGGCGAGAATCCCGAGGCTATTCTCATTTCACCACCTAACAACTCTATAATCTCCTGTGACGGTGGAAATATAAAGTTCTATTTAGAAGACTCAGACGGAATTCTGCCAGAATCGCTGGGTGTTTATATAGGCGACACTCTAAGGCTTGTTTATGCGGATTCTCCATCGGAATTGACATTAATTGGAGATACTCTCTTGTTCGATGCTCCCGGTAGTTTTGAGCATGGCGATACTCTTAGAATTACCCCATTGGGTTGCGATTCTCATTATTATCCTGTATTACTCGTAAAATGGCAATTCATTATAGACCTTAACGCACCAACAATCGAATTCTTAGAACCGGATTCTCTGACGCCTTTATATGATTCATTGGCGCAAATAATTGTTAGAATAGCCGATGAACCTGCAAGGGTTCAGGAGGATTCTATACTCCTTACAGTGCAAACTCCGCATGGCAATTGGATACTTACAACGGATTCCTCCGGTGTAAATTGGGATGGTTTACTTCTTACAGTAGATCCGTATCAGGTCAACCATAGTATCGAATGGACAATCGAACTGGATAGCTCATTGTTGTACTTTCACGAGAATGAAACAAATTATGTAATTCAAAAAGTATGTGATAAAGCCATGCTTTGCGGTAATAACTGTACTTCAGATTCGTTTAGCTTCTTCACAGCAGACGATGATACACTTCCTCCTTCGTTCACAGTTCCCGATACAACGGTTTATCCCGGTCAGTTATTTCAGTTAATCTTTATATCCTGGGACTCATCCGGAATAGGAGAACCGTGCACATACGCGATTGTAAATGGTATGACACTTTGGATTGATATCCAAGCTGAGGGTGACAGTTTTATTCTAACTGTTCCCGAAGTTCAGATTCCATCATTAGGTGAGACGCTAACTATAGAGATACATCTGTGCGACGACGATCACGATTTCATGCGTGAAGAAGACAGATCTGATACCAGTTTTGTCGTTGAGATTATTCCGTTGCAGGGAGAAGGTCCAATAGTCCGATTTATTCAACCTTTAGATAGCGATTATGTATCGTGCATCGATGGGCCAATTCTCCTTTTAGTGCAAGATGATGATGGTATCGATACATCCTCGTTGGTCCTCGATGGAGATTATACTGTAAGCTGGCATGGTGATACTGCATATATTTACTCCGATTCTGCATGGAATCATGGTGATACTATAGCAATTTCAGTTGTCGAGATTTACGATATCTGGGGAAATTCCGGAGGGGTGGATTCGTTGTGGTTCATTGTGGATCTTGTTCCTCCTGTCATCGTGCTCATTGCTCCACCTGAGGGAATGATCGAAGAAGATGTGCACTTCGCTCATTTGAGGATTGTAGATGGTCTTTCAGGAATTTGGAGCGTATATGCATATTCAGAAACTGATTCATTTGAGCTTGGTGAGGGAGATAATAATATTTCATTGGATGATTTTGATGTTGTAAATGATACGCTAAGGTTGAGAATTAAAGCATGCGATAGATCTCTATATCACGCAGCGAATTGGACTGATACAACTTTTTTCTTCTTCCCAGTTTTCACAACTAAATGTGCTGCTCATCCAATACCAATAACACCCAACAATGATAACATAAACGATCGATTATATTTCGATTATCCAGATATGCTAAAGACCCCCGCAAAAGCGATAATTCTTACCACTGATGGGGTTATTGTTCGGGAAATGAATCTCTCACCAGCATTACCCTCACAGAATGAGTTCTGGGATGGCAAGTACACTAACGGTGAGAATGCACCCACGGGGATTTATATTTACCTAATTATAGTCGGCGATGCTGTAATTTGTAAGGGCACAATTGTCGTTGCACGTTAAAAGAAGAGCAATTAGAGATGTATACAACGAAACTTTTTCTTAACCAACACTCAAAAGATTTCTGCATTTCACACTTTAAGCAAAATATTTGATATTATCTTACCGTGAAATAACGCAAATTTCGATGATTATTATAAGTTATATCCAAGACAGTTCAAGGTAATGATTTGCAGAAGTCGAATTATTTATTAGAATTGTTCTAAGAATGCTAAATCATTTTCAAATAAAAGCCTAATTTCTTCGATGCCATATTTAACCATTGTAATCCGCTCGACACCCATACCCCATGCATACCCCTGAAAAACATTAGGATCATAGCCAACAGTCCGTAAAACTTTCGGACTGACCATACCTGCACCAGATATTTCAAACCACCCTGAACCTTTGCAAATACGACATCCAGTGCCATGACATGAAGGACACGAAAAATCGTATTCCACAGATGGTTCGGTAAACGGAAAGAAGTGCGGTCTAAAGCGGATTTCCGTATCCTCGCCAATGATTTTTTTTGCATAGCCTGTAAGAATACCCTTGAGGTCCGCGAGAGTCACATCACGATCTACATACAATCCCTCGATTTGTGTAAATGCATAATAATGTGTAGCATCGATTGCATCTTTTCTATAGCAACGACCTGGAGCAATGATTTTTACCGGAGGAGGCTGAGATTCCATGACTCTAATTTGTACGGGCGAGGTTTGTGTTCTGAGAAGCCATTCCGGTTTTTTTATATAAAATGTATCCTGAATATCTCGTGCTGGATGATCCTCAGGGGTGTTTAGAGCATCGAAGTTATAGTAATCTGTCTCAATTTCAGGTCCTCCGACTACTGAGAAACCCATACTGACGAAAATTTCAATCGATTCGCGAAGCACTCTTTTAAGTGGATGCATTCCACCAACTGGAAAAGATCGACCGGGAAGAGTTGGATCGAATCGTCGTTCAATGGGCTTTCTTCTTTTGCCAACGCTCGAAAATATCTCCGCCAACTTTTGTTTTGCATAGTTTGCGAGTTTACCTGCTTCCGGACGCAAATGGTAGTCAAGTTGACCTATACTTTTCATTATCTGTGATAATTCACCCTTTCGTCCCAAGTACTTCAATTTCAGTTGCTCGTTGAGCTCAGGGTTACCAGCACTAACTTGCTCCTTTGCTTCTTGTAGTATCTTTTCTATTTTTTCACGGATTTCAGAAATATCCATAATTTCTTAATATGGGGATAAAATTATCAAGTATAAATTTCTACTTCGAAATAAGCCCGGCTGAGACAAGAACTTGCTTAAATGCATCCGAGTTCTCAAACGCTAACATTGCCAACATCTTCCTATTCAAAACAATATTGTTTACTTTTAGTGCGTTAATAAGTTTGGAATACGAAACACCATATAGATGAGCACCCGCATTAATTCTTACAATCCATAATCTGCGCATATCCCGCTTTCTCAGGCGTCTATGCGCATATTGGAACTGCCAAGCTCGCTCAACTACTTCTCGTGCAGTCCGGTAAAGTCTATGTCTTCCACCGAAATATCCTCGAGCGGATTTAATGTATTTTCTTCGTTTCCTATGAGCGCTAGTTCTTGGGTTTGTTCTCATTTCAACTCACTTCCTGCCAATACAGAGGCGGGATTTTTTCAAGTATTCTTCGATTATTAACAGTAGTGCTTTAAAAATTGTAATAATCTGAATAATAATAGAAATGGTGATTTTTGTATGATTAAAATACTAAATCACTTTCATCGATGAATAATCCTCTTAATTGCCCCTAATCAGCTATTTATTCTGATGATTTCCTTTTTATCTCAATTTAATGCCTATTAACCAATGGATTACAAAATAGTTTAATTCCAAATATATCTTTTAAATGCTCACAAGATTCCAAATGTATTAATGCAAATATGGAAGCATACGTTTAACTTTTGCTGCATCCCCACTTTTCAATTCTTGCATCTGGCGAAGCTTACGTTTAGTATTTGCTCTCTTGCGACGCTTGAAATGTATCTTGCCTGCATGATATGCCATCACCTTACCAGTTTTCGTTATTTTAAAGCGTCTTCTGGCACCTCTTTTTGTTTTTATCTTTGGCATTAACTCCTCCGATTTGAATATAAAACTAGAAAATTCAGCTTAATTTTTAAATCATTATTTGTACAGCATTCTCAAATTAAGCAAAATAGCGTAAAATAATGATACGTTAATCCTTATGCTTTTTCCTACCGACAGAGACGACTTGAAGTATCATGAAATTGCCTTCCATATTTGGCCCAAATTCAACCTTCCCGACGTCCTTAAGGTCCTCAAGAATTTTTTCTATCAATTGATCCCCAAGTTGCCTATGAGTAATTTCGCGACCCCTAAACATCAAGGAGATCCTGACCCTATGTCCGTGCGCAAGGAAAGATTTGATATGCTTAACTTTAGTTTGATAATCGTGTTCACCAATCCTTGATGTAAATCTCACTTCCTTAAGTTGAGAACTGGCTTGTTTTTTCTTAGTTTCCTTTTCCTTTTTTTTGAGTTCGTAAAGGTATTTACCATAATTCATAATTTTGCAGACCGGTGGAATTTCTTTCGGTGCAATTTCAACCAGATCCAAATTGTATCCATATGCTTGTTTGAGAGCATCCTCGGTAGATAAAACTCCTAACTGCTTCCCTTCAGGATCGACAACCCTGACAAATTTAACTCTAATCCTTTCGTTTACCCGGGGTCGATTTTTTCCTCGATAGGTACTCTTACCACGCTCGTACACTGTTTACTCAAAACCTCCTATTTGTAAATTTGTCAAAAATAT
>CAZLTJ010000052.1:0-1296 GCA_964562425.1 uncultured bacterium | reverse complement strand
ATTATATTATTATATTATAATAAACAAGAATTTCAAATGCAAATTATTCCAAATCGAAATATAATCAAAGTTTCGGAGTTAAACAGAAAAATAAAGAACTCCATAGACTATACTTTCCCAGAACTTATTTGGGTTTTGGGAGAAATTCGCGATCTAAAACGTCACAGCAATCGGAATTGGTACTTCACATTAAGAGACGAGGATGCGCAAGTTAACTGTATTATGTGGGATAGCGACAATAGAAATATGGATTGGAATCCTGAAGATGGTGTAATCGTTGAAGCTTTATGCAAGCCAGCACTCTATATCAAAGGCGGAAAATACGAACTATTTGTTAAACAGATGCATAAATCTGGTGTCGGTGATCGAGCAATTCAATTTGAAAGGTTGAAAAAAAAGCTTTTTGCTGAGGGGCTTTTCGATACAGCATATAAAAAGAAACTCCCTACGTTTCCTATGACAATTGGTGTTATAACCTCAAGAACTGGTGCAGCAATAAGAGACATCATGCAAGTAATCCAAAGACGTGCTCCGTGGGCTAATATTATCCTTAGAGACACTCTCGTTCAGGGTGATTTAGCTCCAAAGGAAATTATTAAAGCTATACAAGATTTTAACTTTTTTGGGAAAGCTGATCTATTAATTGTTGGTCGAGGTGGTGGTTCTGAGGATGATCTATGGTGCTTTAACGATGAATCGGTTGCTCGGGCTATATACGATTCGGAAATCCCAATTATTTCAGCAGTAGGGCATGAAATAGACTTCACGATTGCAGATTTTGTTGCGGATGTTCGAGCGCCCACACCATCCTCTGCAGCGGAAATTGCCGTTATGGATATATCGGAAATCTATAAATACCTTAAACAAACTATTGTGCATATTTACAATTCCATTCAACAATTAATTCTCCGCAAGAAAAATGCACTAATGTCTTTTAAACATTCATTAGATATGAATAATCCCAGTCGCAAAGTCGAACAATACAAAAGATATATTGATGAGATTGGCAATCGTTCGCTTTTGGCTGTTCGAACGAAACTTGACCGAGGTGTCAATCGATTGGAACTTCTCAAAGAAAAGCTTAAATTGTTATCCATAGATAAAGTATTGGAAAGAGGTTTTTCTCTTGTAACATTCAACGGGGAAATTATCAAAGAATGTGCTCAGCTGCAAATTGGCGATAAATTGAAAATTAAATTTTTCAAGGGAAATGTTAAAGCTGATGTTACAGATATTGAAATTTAGAGTTATATTATATGAATATTTTTATAATCGTGTTTTTTTACTCTCGAAATA
>CAZLTJ010000051.1:3516-16577 GCA_964562425.1 uncultured bacterium | reverse complement strand
TATATATCTAGATCGCTGTCGTTATCGAAATCGCCTATCCCTGGAGACGCAGAAGGGAAAGTATCGGAAATATCACCACCGATTCCGTGACTTAAATCAACAAAAGATAGTGATGTTGAAAAATCATTTCTCCATAGTTTGTCTCGAGTTCCCTGTCCTTTGAGCTGAATAATATCAAGATCACCATCGTTATCGAAATCCCAGAATGTGGTTTTATCGCCGGAGATCATTCCGACTATCGCTGTAATATCCTCGAATGTCCCATCTCTTCTATTACGCCATATATTTCCGTTGATGAGAAGATCTTCCCAACCATCATTATCCATATCACCGATGCTAACATGACTTCCACCTGTAATACCTGCTGTAATAGTTACATCTGTAAACCAAGGTGCGGTTACTTCATTAAAGTATTCTCCATTTGCCCTTATCATATATGGATAATAGTTACCGAGAGAATCAGCAACCAAATACCATAAACCATCGCGATAGATATAAACATGACTGACTGGGTCGGTAACATTGTTAGATATAGATACGTTGGTGGTTGAAGAGGTATGTTTAACGCCTACATGGAAGGTTTCTAATCCTTCAAGAACGGGGATTCCAGTGATTAGGGCATCTAATGTTATTGTATACCACTTACCTGAGACTGAAAGCCGCAAAGGTTGAGGTATAATCAACTCATTTGTAACATCTGGCTGATTAGAAATATCACCCCATACGTAAACCATAACATCCCCAGGACCAGTCATATAAATCGTTAGTTCTTTAAGAGAACATGGATGTTCAGTAACGAACTTATTGGCTTCCATGTCTTCGTTGACTAATCCACCCATAGCAAAAGCTGCGTGACCGTTATCCCATTGAAATACCGCCGGTGTCATAAACATCATAGATGGATTTGTTTCAACTTGTTCCAATGGTATGTTTACGAGATTATTTGCAAATAAGGTTTTAGATTCAGCAAGAAAATCCGCATTTGCGATTTGCCCTTCGGAAACGATAGCCAGCAGACAACCTGCCCAAATGAATATAGTCGTTAATACACGCATGCTTCCCCCTTGAAAATTTTTAATTAGAATGAATTCAAGAAATAATATAAAAATAAGTAGTTTGCAGTTAAATAAAAAAAATAAAAACTTACTCACATCCAATACTAAAAGCTGACCATCGATTTTAATGGGTCAATAGGTTTGTTTTTGTATCGAACCTCATAATGTATATGAGGACCTCGAGCATGACCAGTTTGACCGCTTAAGCCGATTACATCGCCTCTTCTCACAACTTCCCCGGGCAGAACACCAGCATTGTTTAAGTGCCCATAGACAGATGTATATCCATTTAAGTGATCCACAATAATATAAATTCCCAAATCATTGTTTTCTGAAACTTTTGTTATTAAACCATTTGCTGTGGATTTGACTGGTGTGCCCTCACGAGCATAGATATCCAATCCGGAATGAGGTGCTCTAAAAACAGCTCCCTGTTGCCCAAAATATACTGATATAGGTCCTCTAACTGGCAAGCCTGAAGGAATATAAACCTCGAGTCTTTCTAATCTTTTCGAATTGTCACTTACAACAGCTAATTCTGGCTTTAGAAATGGAGAAAATTCCCCAAGGATAGGAAATTTTTTCTGAATCTCGCTACTCATGCCTTTACCTTGGGTTTCTTCGATAAGAAGCGAATGTTCTATAATTTGTCTCATGACACTCAGTCGATTTAATTCAAATTTCAAAGAATCGATTTTGCTAACAGCTGTTCGAAGATTCCTGTTCTCATTTCTTAATCGCTTAACTTCGGTATTTCTCCAGAAAACCATAGATATCACAGTAAAAATTATTACAATCCACCCCAGGATTACACCGGATAAAATAACAATAGCCATCCATCGTGCTAGCCGAAAGGAAAAACTGTTACTTCCATCTTCAGCGGATATTACAACTGAAATTCCACTTTTACGTGACATTAAAATTTGCGCTCCAGAAGTTTCATTGCCTGTAAAGCTATATTTTCATAGTCAAGTTTAAAGAATTTAATTAACTCTTGAGGAGTGCCGGATTCGCCAAATCTATCATCTATACCAATAAAATGCATAGGCACTGGATATGTTTGAACCACTACCTCTGCCACAGCACTCCCAAAGCCCGCGTGAACCTGATGTTCTTCTACGGTAAGTATTGCACCGGTTTCACGAGCAGCGAGTTCAATCGCTGTTTTATCGATAGGTTTAATTGTGTGAATATCAAGAATTCTTGTGCTAATGCCCTTTTTATCAAGGATTTCCGCAGCTAAAAAAGACTCGACTACACAACTTCCGCAAGCCGCAATTGTTAAATCGGAACCATCTTTAATTGTTAATGCTTTCCCCACTTCGAAAGGTGTATCTTTATCAGTTATTGTAGGAACAGACGATCGTCCGAAACGAATGTATACCGGTCCATCTATTTGCTCGATGGCTGCGACTGTAGCCTTATAAGTCTCCTCAGAATCCGCGGGAACAATCAGAACCATATTAGGAAGTACTCTTATAAGAGCTATTTCCTCGAGAGCTTGATGAGTAGCACCATCAGGACCAACTGATAGTCCGCCATGTGCACCGCCAATTTTAACATTGGCTTTGTTATAACATATTGTGGTTCTGAGCTGGTCGAAAGCTCTCCCTGCTGCGAAAACACCATAAGTAGAGAAAACAGCAATTTTACCTGATAATGCAAGTCCCGCCGCTATTGTTGCAGCATTCTGCTCAGCGATTCCAGCATTGAAAAATCTATCAGGATATTTCTCTGCAAAATAATTTGCTCGCACCGATTCGGTTAGGTCTGCACCTATTACGACAAGCTCGGGATGTGTTTCACCAAGATCTCTTAGTGCAAGCCCAAATCCGTTTCTTGAGGGAACCATTTTCCAACCGTGTTCTTCATAAATAGTCATTTGTTCCTCCAGTAACTGATGTGAGTTAGAATTTCAATCAATATCCTTATCGAGCACATTTTCTGGATAACCCAGATCAGTAACAGCGATAAGCGCTTGCTCCTTTGAAGGAGCTTTCCCATGCCATTCTGCTTTATCAAACATAAATGATATTCCTTTTCCCTTTACTGTTTTTATAATAATGACAGTTGGTGTTCCTTTTTTTTCTCGAGCTGTTTCTAACGCCTTATCCACTTCTTCAAGAGAGTGCCCATTGCAGGTAATAGTCCTCCAACCGAAAGATTGTAGCTTTTCTTTAAGCGGATATATGCACATAACTTTGTCGACATAGCCGTCAATTTGAAGGTTATTGTTATCGATTATAGCGATAAGATTATCAAGTTTAAAATGAGATGCAGACATAAAAGCTTCCCAAACTTGACCTTCTTGAATTTCTCCGTCGCCTAAAATAGCGAAAATACGGTTATCTCTATGCTCGAACATCTTAGCCGAAATTGCCATTCCTATTGCTATAGATAATCCTTGTCCCAGAGAACCTGTAGAAACTTCTATTCCCGGAAGACCTCTATCCTTTGCGGGATGTCCCTGTAATCGCGAACCAAATTTTCTCAGAGTCCACATTTCTACTCTCGGATAATAACCAGATTCAGCAAGAACGGCATAAAGCGCAGGACAGGCATGACCTTTCGATAAAACTACTTTATCTCTATCCTGCCAATTTGGATCGTTTGGTTTATGAACAAGGTGCTTGAAATATAACATAGTAAGCAGCTCGACAAGAGATAAAGAACCTCCAGGATGACCAGAACCAGCGTGATATGTCATCTTTATAACATCGAATCTAATACGACGTGCAATTTCCTTATATTTTGCTCGTTCGATATCGGTGAGCATGATCAACCTCCTTTCTAAGAAAATTTATCCTGCAAAAATGTATTGGCAAATTGTTTGTAGAAAAAGTTAAAAATTAGATTTGTTTATAATACAGTAAGGTTGTGGAATTCCTTTTAACAATATGATTCCACTAAAAGATTACATTAAAATGAGATAAAAAATCGTATCTTTATCTCAAACGACGGAAAAAAGCATCGAGAATTTCCTTGCATTCATTCTCCAAAACGCCACCGATTATTAAAGGATGGTGCTCAAATGCCGGTTCATTTGGGAAATTCCAGACTGAAAGTAATGCACCGAGTTTGTGATTCTTTGTACCAAAAACGATTTTAGTAATGTGCGCTTCGATTAAAGCCACAGCACACATAGGACAAGGCTCAAGAGTTACATATACAGTAGCGCCTGTGAGCAACCGACTTCTAATTTTGGTGCAAGCCTTTCTTAATGCTATGATTTCGGCATGAGCTGTTGGATCGATGTTGTTTTCGATTAAATTATGACCTCGACCAATTATCTCCTCGTTCAGGACAATTATACAACCTATTGGTATTTCATTCTGTTCAAATGCATTTACTGCTTCTTGAAGTGCAATATGCATATATTTTTCATGTTTTTCCTGCATACTTCCCAATCGGTTAGCCGCTGTGCAAAATCAAACTCTTTCATTATAACATTTTTTAATTATATTATATATAATATGAATTCAATACATAAACAATTTAAGATTGGAGTGATCGGTGCTGGTCGAGTTGGGTCTAATTTGGCTTATTGGTTATCGAAAGGTGGATGGCACATTTCTGGAATATTCGACGAGAACCATGAAGCCGCGAAAAGAATTGCGTATATAATACCCACCGGCGTTTACACAAATCTCTATCAAATTTTCAGGAATTGTGATGTTACGATTTTTGCAGTACCGGATTATGAGTTGTTAGGGCTACTCGATAACGCTTCAGAATTTGATTACACAAGGGTGTGCACATTAATTCATACATCTGGCGTTACTCCATCCCTTTTTTTAAACCTTGCAGGAATAAAATATTACAGAGCATCTATGCATCCTCTTTTGAGCGTTCCATTACTTAACACAAGAAATAATGTCTTTTTCAAACAAATGTTCGGCGTCGAAGGAGATGAAGTAGGATTGAATTTGGCATGCGAACTAATTGCCGATCTTAATGCACGGTCAATTTTCGTTGATTCATATAAAAAACCGATTTATCATTCCGCTGCAGTTTACTCCACAAATTTCATTTTTGCAAATCTGCTTATCGCAATGAAAATGTATATCGATGCTGGTTTAACAGGAGAGCAAGCTAAAAGTATAACGATTCGAATGGCAAAGAGCACCATCCAAAATTTTTCAGCGAACGCTGATCTCAAAGGTTTAACTGGTCCAGCTGTCCGAGGGGACATTGAAACACTTCTTCAGCATTTGCATGTTTTAGATAATATAAATCATACTGAAATTTACAAAGCAATGACCAACTACATCGTTGGAATCTCGGAGCAAAAGGATCTTTTAGCTAATATATAGGATGGAAAAAAAGCATTTTAATTAAATTTTGTATAGGAACATATTCAATAGTTTTTCATGTATATTTGACATTTATTCTAACATCAATATTTTGCGTGTTTTAGACAGACGATACTTGTCTCGAATAAATGCGGGAGTGGCGGAATTGGCAGACGTGCTAGATTTAGGATCTAGTGAGTAAAACTCGTGGGGGTTCAAGTCCCCCCTTCCGCAAAATGAGGAATGTGGGATTTGATAAAATTTGATTAATAATTAACAATATTAAAAGAGCTTTCATAACCTTTTATTTGCTTAAGTAAAAAAAATCTTTATGAATATTAACTTGTGATGTCGAAGATTTAAAAGTATAGTAAAAAAAGGAATGAGGTTTAAATTAATGTCCATTACGGATTCTCAAATCCAAGAATTAATAGATGAACCAAAAAAATGGAAAGGGAAAAAAGCAATAAAATTGAAACGAGAACAAAGTCATAAAAGGTTTGATTGCAATATCGAGACAGAGTCAGGTAATTTATTTTCTGTTTTCATCCGACAAAGAAGAGACGATCTATTAGATTTTTCTATAGGATTAACTTATACAGATAAAACAACAGGTGAAAAAATTTGCCTTTTTCGGTGTAATGGAACATCGCATGAACATAAAAATCACATAGAAGATAATAAGCTAAAACCAAGTTTTCATATACATAAAGCTACTTCTAGATATATAGAAAAAGAATTGAAACCAGATGGTTGGGCATGTCAAACAGACGATTTTGACGATATACATTCAGCATTATTGTATTTTTCGAAATCAATAAATATAAATCCACCATTATATATGATAGAGAAACCAAAAATTCCAGAATTATGGCTATGACAATTAAGGAAAAAATCGAAGATGATTTCACAAGGGTTACAAGAAACTTAATTAGGTTACGGGAATTAGGAAGAAAAACCTTTCAAATTCTTTCACCATTTGAGTTCGAGGATGGTGATGGAATTGTAGCTTTTATTGAATTATCCGAAGACAAAATACGATTTACGGATAAAGGGCATACACTAATGCATGTTTCGTATGATGTTGATATCACCGCTCCTACAAGAGAAAAAATACTCGATCGCATCCTTGCCACATATGGACTTGAGTCTGACGAAGGAACAATTTACACTGAGGCTCCAATAAATGATTTTGGTCTGGCGTTCTGGGATTTTATTCAGGGCATAATAAGAATTTCCGATATCTCTCAATGGAAATTTGAAAGAGCTAAATCACTTTTCTTAGAAGAATTTGAGAGTTTTATGGAAACTGTGATTAAAGCAAATGTAAAAAAAGTTACAAGGAATTGGTATAAAGTGGAAATAGACCCAAATGGATATTATAGTATTCCTTGGGTATGTGAAAACGGAAAATTACCACTGTTTGTTTTCCCTATAAAAAACAACGATGATTGCTCTCAAACTGTTTTATCGTGTATTAAATATAAACATGCAAGTTACAAATTCGAATCGCTTGCTGTATTTCAAGATATAGACGACAAAATTAAGAAAAGAAATAGAAACCAGTGTATCGATGAAGTTAATAAACTTTTTTCTAATTTCAGTTCTAAAAATAGAGAAGATGCAGAAGAATATATCCTAACACATGTATAGCATGCATCTTACGCTCCGAAATTTATTCAAGAATTCTCACAATAGAAAAATATATATAAAACCTGTATTATAATAGGTTTCGATGTTAATTTATCTAACTTCACAACCCTATCTCCTTCGAAACACTTTGCATTGCTTTTAGCACCATTCCGAGATATTTATCAAGAGGAATCCCAAGCTTTTCTTCACACAGCTTCATCTGCTCACGGTTTGCTCCTGCTGCAAAACGCTTTTCACCAAATCGACGCATAACAAACTCCGTATCGACTTCTGTTATTTTCTTTGATGGATGCATAAGTGTAGCAGCAACAATAAGTCCTGTTGTTGGATCTATTATGTGCAATGCCCATTCCATTTTGGTTTTTGGGATGAAATCCTTATGAGCTGGATGAGCGCGCACCGCGGAAGCAATATCCTCATCGATGCCGATTTCTATAAGCTCGTCATAGGAAACCAGCCCGTGCTTAGGAAAATCATTTACCGTTTTATCATAATCTATATCGTGAAGAATCCCCGCAAGCTCCCATTTTTCGGAATCACCATCTAAAAGAGATGCAAGGCTTCTCATTGCTGCACCCACTGCAATCATATGTTTTACTAAATTTCTATTTTTAACTCTTGATTTTACAAGTTTAAGAGCCTCATCTCTGGTCATTTGTGCACCTCCGGTTTTTACACATAAAGATTTAATTATGAAATATTAACTTTCTTGTTTATATAACAAAACTATTTTTGCATTTTAAATAGTATTAGATAAGGAAATGATATAATTGTTTTAGATAGTGAATATTATGTAGAAAGGTTAATTCGTGAAGCTTGCTGCGTTGTTAGATAAAGAGTCGATAATTCTTCCTCTTAAAGCAAAAAATCGCTTTGAAGCCATTAAAAAGCTGCTCGAGGGAGTTGATAGAGCTTATGACTATGTCGATGCAACGGAACTTCTAGATGTTTTAGAATCCCGAGAGCATGAAATGCCGACAGTTCTGGGAAATGGAATTTTTTTCCCTCATGCAAGGATCGAAACATTGGATGATTTTGTTGTAGTTTTCGGTATTTCACCGGATGGTATTCCTGATGAAAAAGCTGAAGATGAACCAATAAAATTCAGCTTTCTAATTGTTTGCCCGTTTGAAAAGAATTCTCTGATGCTCAAAACTAGAGCTGCATTCCTAAATCTACTTTTGAATGAGCATAATTTTAAGGCGCTTCTTAGAGCAAAAAATAGCATAGCTGTTTTAAAAATAATAGAAAAAAGCAATATCGATGTCCGACAGGAACTTTTAGTTACTGACCTTATGAAAACCGAGATAGTTAAAATAACTCCAGTGACCCCACTTGTTCATATCGTGGAAATTATGTTTAAGGAAGGCATCGATACATTACCCATCGTCGATGAGGACCAGAATTTTCTTGGCATAGTCTCCGGCTATAATATTCTTCGAGTAGCAATACCGGATTATGTGGACAATCTTGAAAGCATAAGCTTTCTTGAATCCTCCGAACCATTATATGCGCTTTTTAAAAATCGAAATGAAATTCTGGCTAAGGATATAATGAGTAAAACGGTTGTTCAAGTTTCTGCAGAAACAATGGCGATCGAAGCGGCATTCCTTATGGTCAGAAATCGTGTCAGAACTGTCTATATTATTGAAAATGCGAAACTACTGGGAATTTTAACTCGTCGGGATCTCATCTCAAGGATTTTGGTAGAATAATTTGAATGTTTCTTATTATAAATAAATTGCAATAGAATACTAACCTTTATTAAGAATAATATGAAAGAATTACTTATATGAACTGGCAATCGATAATATCCTTACTCGTTTTCCTTATTACAATGGGTTTGATAATTAGTCAGAAATTGGACAAATCTTTGGGTATGATATTTGCTGGTATGCTCCTTATTCTTATAAGAATTTCCGATGCAAGTAGTGCGTTTAGAGCGATAGATATAGAAGTTATTTTCCTACTAATAGGAATGATGCTCTTTGTGGGAATTGTATCAGCAACTGGTTTTTTTCAATGGATTGCTCTTTTGTTAATTAAATTCTCTAAAGGTAAGCCTGTAAGAATAATGATATATTTAGCTATAGGCACAGCCGTGATGTCTGCATTTCTCGATAATGTAACTACTGTTCTTCTGATTTCACCTGTAATTATGTTAATTTGCGACCGACTTGAGATTCCCGCGGTACCTTTTCTTATTGTAGAAGTTTTTGCTGCAAATATTGGAGGAACAGCAACACTAATTGGTGACCCACCCAACATGATAATCGGTAGTGCAGCAAACCTAAGTTTCAATGATTTCCTTGCAAATACTATGCCTATTATAGCAATAATTATTATTGCGGGATTGATTGTTATATCACTTGTTTTTCGGAAGAAGTTCGTTGTAAAAAGAGATAAACAGGCAACAATAAAATATATTTCCCCCAAAAGTGCTATTGTTGATATGAAATTCCTAGTTAAATCTTTAATTGTATTTACGATCGTCATTATTGGATTCTTAATCCACGGTGCATTAAATTGCACTCCTGCAGTTATAGCTTTGACCGGTGCAGCGATATTGGGAATTTGGCAAAGTAAATTGAAATTCCACGAAATTGCAGAAAAGGTGGAATGGGGAACGGTTTTCTTCCTGATTGGATTGTTCCTCGCAACTTCTGGAATGGAACAAGCCGGTGTAATGAACGCTATAGCAAAATTTATCTTCTCAATTTCTGGAGGTTCTATTGCTGGAGCTACCATGTCGATTCTTTGGTTTTCCGGTGCTGTTGTCGGATTTATGTCGAGTTCATCAGTCGCTGCGCTTGTTCCAATTGTTAAAGAATTAATTCCGATAATCTCCGAAAGCTCAGGCATATCTGTTCAGACGCTTTGGAAACCATTTTTCTGGGCACTTTCATTAGGTGCATGTCTTGGCGGGAATTCAACTATTTTCGGAACCACTGCAACAATTGTGACCATGGGGTTAATTGAACGTAGCCGTAAGCATAGGATCTCGTTTTTTGAATTCCTTAAATACGGGGTTCCTACTGTATTGGTATCACTATTTTTATCATCTATATATTTACTATTGCGATATGTGCTCCCGCTCTACCGTATGGCACATTAATATCGTGTAAAAAAATTTCTTGCGATATCTCAGCAAATCCTTGGGAGTTGCTCACCTTCAAGCTTTATAAGTTTACGTCTACCACCTATTGGAGTATGAAGGATAACACCGTTGTCATTGTTAACTCTGCCAATGATTTCAGCATTCCTTCCGAGATTATGTTTTTTCAAAACCGATAATAATTTTTCGCCATTATCTTTGGCTGTAAAAAAAACCATAACACCCTCACAGGCTAAATAAAGCGGATCGAATCCATATAATTCACATATAACTGAAACTTGAGGATTTATTGGTATCTTTTCTTGATAAATTTCCATACCTGTGTTGCTTTTATTAGATAATTCTACTAATATTGTAGCTAATCCTCCTCTCGTTGCATCTCTCATAGCATGAATTTCAGCATTGGATTCAAATGCTGTATTAACTAAATCCCACAGTGGGGCGCAATCCGAGAGAATTGTTGGTTCAGTTTCAATGTTCTCTCGAACTGAGATAATAGCTGCAGAATGTCGAGCTATATCCCCCGATAGAACAATTTCATCTCCCGACTGTATCATGTGAGTTCCAACTTCGCAAATAACCTCTCCTATTGCTGAAACAGCAATGTATATGTCACCGCCTTGTCCTAATGGAACGACTTTTGTATCAGCTGCCACAAGAAGCGCACCTATTTCCTTTAACTCTTTGGCGAAGCTCTCTACGATGATATCAAGTTTATCGATTGAGAAACCCTCCTCAATAATGAAATTAGCTGAGAAAAATAACGGTTTTGCACCCATAGCTGCCAGATCGTTTACAACTCCAGATACCGCAAGCTTTCCTATATCTCCACCGGGGAAAAAAACGGGCTCAACTATAAACGCATCGGTTGTGAATGCATATTTTTTGCCATCCAATTCGAAGATAGCTGAGTCCTCCATTTTGGCTAAATAAACATTTGAAAGTTTTGATGCAAAGACACTCTCGATTAATCTCTCAGTAGCCAAACCACCTTCGCCGTGTGAGAGAAGTATTTTTCTCATTGTTCCTCCATGACTTTGCGATATACTTCAATGGTTTTTTTTGCAGATTCTTCCCATGTGAATTTCTTTGCTTGCTCAATGCCCAATTGGGAAAGTTTGTTTCGAAGTTCTGGATTATTTGCTAAGTCGAGTATCCCTTTGGCTAAAGACTCAGACGAGTTAGGATCGATAAGAATTCCCGCATCACCAGCAACTTCGGGCAAGGAACTGCTATTGGATGTAATAACAGGCGTTCCACATGCCATAGCCTCAACAACAGGCAAACCGAAACCTTCGTAAAGTGACGGATAAATAAAGAATTCAGCACCACAAAATAACTGTGGTAAGTCTGTATCAGGAATAAATCCTGTAAAAATTACGTTTTCCTTAATTCCCATCTCATCCAACTTTTTGAAAATAGATGAGAATTTCCATCCAAGGTTACCGACAATAACCAATTTATGCGGGATCATATTGTAAACCCGAGAATATGCATCGAGTAACATTTCAAGATTTTTCCTTGGCTCAACTGTTCCCAAGAAAAGAGCGTACTTAAAATTCAGTTTGTATTTAGTTCTAATTTTTTCTACTTCATGTTCTGGATACGGATGAAAATCAGGAGAAGGAGCACCATAGATTACATCTATTTTGCATATAGATCGAGGGAACAGTCTTATTATTTCGTTCTTTGTAAACTCAGAAATAGCGATTATTCTCCTTGCTCTTTTAACAGCGGATGGGATTAACTTACTTGTCAGTGTTACATTGCTTTTGTGATGTTTTGGGAGAACTAAACCAGAAAGGTCATAGATCGTGATTATTCCTTTAGTAGGCATAGAAAACGGTAATAAAAACAATGTATCATGATACAAATCGACTTCATCTTTTCTCAAAACACGGGGCAAACCTATATGATACCACAATTGAAATTTAGAACTAGGAAAACTTACACGGTTTATTCGGAAATTTTCCGGCAGATCCAGTTTAAAAGGTATTGGTAAATTGGTATATAAAATGTATTCGTTTTCATTGTCTATTTTCATGAGTGCAGTGAGAAGATGTTTCACATAGCGATGAATTCCAGCTGGTGGCTTTGTTAATACAGATATTCTAAAACCGATTCTCATTGCTTAGCTTCCTCGATGCTATATTCCCATTATAACTTCAGACTGTTTTGACAAGAGATAACATTTTCTCGGTCAAAGCTCAAGGGAAATGAACACAAGTAAGATAAAATGATTCTTTCATATCCATATAGTTAAGTGTATATTGTTAATACACCGATAATTAGCAGGTTCTATGAAAAAAAATCTGTCAAAATTCGCTTTCCCACTGTTAATTTTTATTGTGTGTTTGCCGTTAATCCTTTTGCAATTCCACTTTGCATTGGAGGGTGGTGGCGACGGTCCTGCATATATGAGTATTGCAAGATCATTACTTCAAGGCACTGGTTTCAAGTCGATATGGCTACCGGATATGCCTTCAAGTTACATCCACTCACCCGGATATGTGTCTTTTCTAGCATTAGTTATGTTGATAACGGGGAATTTTAAAGCTATTTTGGGATTTAAAATTCTGTCCACAATATTTTTTATATTTTTTTTATTGACAATTTCATATATTTATAATAAAGAATTAAAATTAAGTAAAATTATAGTTTTTGGACTTATTTTATTTATTGTATTGAATATGAATATCTCAATGTATGCCAGTCTTACGCTTACCGAGGCTGCATTCCTATTTTTTATCTCTATTACGTTATTGGTTTCATATAAATTTTTGGAAAGAGACAATTGGAAAATTCTTGCGTTAATAATAATTTTATCTGCTATAACTGTTTTAGTACGATTCCCTTCGATTTTTTTCACTTTCGGCGTATTCATTTGGATATTAAGCCTTAAAAGAGTCAAGAAGGCGATTGTTTACGGTGTTTCGCAGTTTCTTT
>CAZLTJ010000051.1:402-3506 GCA_964562425.1 uncultured bacterium | reverse complement strand
TTCTTTTGCACAGTCCGTGGTTCATTCTATCGTGGTTCAGTAAAAGCTCAAGTGTTTATTCGTTATCTGCAGGAAAGTCAACAAACTATTTATCTGACATAATCAAGGTTGCAGGTGATTATATTTTCATTAAACTTCCTCGTTATACATTCCCTTCAATTAAAGCTTTGGACAAAGGAATCCTGGGAATTAATCCGCATTATATTGAAAACTTATCGATTTCACTTGGGTTTATTCTTGGTGCTATTATAGTCATAGGATGCGTTTATGCGTTAAGAAATAAAGCGTCTCGATTAATGCCGTTGATATTGATTTCTGTTTTCATATCATTTATACCAACCACACGTGCGCTGGTAAGATATGTTACGGTTTTAACTCCTTTTATTATATTTGCATATGTAAAAGGATTGAGGGGATTTTTTACGTCGGTTCACCTGAGAGATAACTTATCTCGAAAACTTACCATTGCTATAATAATTTTGGTAAATATTATGCTGATCCCCCCATTTTTTTACACAGTAGGACTTTGTGCTCGAGAACGAAAGATGTTCTATGAGCGTGTTGCAAAAATCGATACTATTGTTCCTTGGAATTTGGATGAGGATTTCGACGAAATGTTCAAAGCTTTGGAATTCTGTAAAAAGAATTTAAGTAAAGATGCTATTTTAATCTCTCACGACCCACGTTTTGCATTTTTCATTTCAGACAGAAAATCAATACGGGATAGATGGCATCCGCTCAATCCGAATGCTGGTTTCAATACAGCTGACAGTCTTTGGGAGTTTATGTTGGAACGTAAAGCCACTCACGCGATTATTGATAACTACACATGGTGGGATTATTGTCCCACATACCTTGTTCCAGCTATATTTGAGTATCAAAACTGTTTCAGACCTATATATATATCGAGCAAAGTTCCCAACACAGGTGTGCTGGAGTTAGACACTTTATGTCTCAGGCAGGCTATAATTGAAACTCGAGCAAAACGAGAAGGTCAATAAAATTCTCGATTACATCTATGTGAATCACACAACTTTCCGATCGAGTATATCGTGAAGATGGATGAATCCTACGATTTCGTTTTCGGTTTTAACAATATTATAACTTTGGATTGTGTTGAAAAAAATACATTTTTTCTGTTAATACTCAAGAGAAATGAAGAAAATTCAGATAAAATTATTATTTGATATCCTTATAGCTTAGCGTATATTATCTAAAAATCGGTAATTAGCAGGTTCTATGAAAAAAAATTTCTCAAAATTCACTTTTCCACTGTTAATTTTTGTTGTGTGTTTGCCATTACTCCTTTTGCAATTCCACTTTGCATTGCAGGGTGGAATGGGATTCGAATATATGAGTATCGCAAGATCGCTTATTCAAGGCACTGGTTTCAGGTCAATATGGCTTCCATATATGCAGTCGACTTATATCCGTTCGCCGGGATATGTCTTGCTTCTGGCGTTAGTGATACTGATAACAGGCAATGTAAAAGCCATTTTGGGATTTAAAATTCTTTCCACAATATTTTTTATAACTTTTTTGTTGACAATTTCATATATTTATAACAAGAAGTTTAAATTAAGTAAAATTATAGTTTTTGGGCTTATTCTATTTATTGTGTTGAATATAAATATATCAATGTATGCCAGTCTTACGCTTACAGAGGCTGCATTTCTATTATTTACCTCTATTACGTTATTGGTGTCATACAAATTTCTAGAAAACGACAATTGGAAAATGCTTGCGATGCTGATAGTTCTATCCGCTATAACTGTTTTAATACGATTCCCCACGTTTTTTTTCACTTTTGGTATATTCATTTGGATATTAAGCCTTAAAAGATTCAAGAAAGCGATAGTTTACGGAGTTTCGCTGTTTCTTCTGCCGAGTCCTTGGTTTCTTCTGTCTTGGTTTAGTAAAAGCGATAGAGTTTATTATCTATCTGCAGGAAAAACAACAACCTTTTTTGCCGATATTATCAGGATTGCAGGTGATTATTTTTTCATTAGATTACCTAGCTATACTTTCCCAGTAATTAGATCTTTGTGCAAAAGAATTCTGGGACCCAATCCGTATTATGTTGAAAACTTATCGATTATAATAGGATTTATACTTATCGTAGTTATTGTCATAGGCTGTGTTTATGCGTTAAGAAATAAAGCATCTCGATTAATGACATTAATTTTAGTTGCTATTTTCATCTCGTATCTACTAACTACACGTGCGCTGATAAGATACATAGCAGCTTTAACTCCTTTTATTATATTTATGTACGTAAAGGGATTTGAAAAGATTTTTTTATACTTTAAATTAACCGAAAAAATCTCCCAGAAACTTATAACATTCATTCTAATTTTAGTAAACCTTATGTTAATTCCTCCCTTTCTTTTCACAGTCAGACTTTGTGCTCGAGAACGAAAGATGTTCTATGAGCGTGGTGCAAAAATCGATACTATTGTTCCTTGCGGTTTAGAAGAGGATATCGAAGAAAGGTTTAAAGCTCTTGAATTCTGCAAAAAGAATTTGAGTAAAACTGCAATCATAATTTCTTATGATCCACGTATTGCTTTTTTTATTTCAGACAGAAAATCGGTACGGGGTAGTAGATGGCATGTAATCAAACATACTAGTGGGTTCAAAACAGCGGACAGCATTTTGTTAAACTTGTTGGAATATAAAGCTACTCATGTGATTATAGATAACTACGATCGGTGGAAATATTACCCCGCATACCTTGTTCCAGCTATAAATGAGTATCAAAATTGTTTCAGACCTATCTATGAATTAAGCAAGTTTCCAAACACTAAAGTACTAGAGTTAGACACTTTATGCCTTAGGCAGGCTATAATTGAAACACGAGCTAAACGGGAATGTAAATAATAGTCATTGTTTGTTTCTTTGAATCAAACAACTTTTCGATCGAGTATATAGTGAAGATGGATGAATTCTACGATCTCGTTTTCGGATTTAACAATTAATGAAGTTATTTTATATCGTTCCATCAAGCTTAGTGGCTCCTCGGTAAGGGAATCGGATGAGATAGTTTTTGGGTTTTGTAATTAAAAATTCTAATTTTAACTTTAGAGTGTTTTGATAATAGATAA
>CAZLTJ010000051.1:0-392 GCA_964562425.1 uncultured bacterium | reverse complement strand
AATTCGCTTTCCCACTGGTAATTTTTATTGTCTGTTTGCCATTAATCCTTTTGCAATTCCATTTTGCGTTGCAGGGAGGTGGTGACACTCCAGCGTATATAAGTGTTGCAAGATCATTGATTCAAGGCACTGGTTTCAGGGCAATATGGTTGCCGGATATGCCCTCGACTTATATACATTCGCCGGGATATGTCTTGCTTCTTACATTAGTGATACTGATAACAGGCAACGTACAAGCCATTTTGGGATTCAAAATTCTATCTACAATATTTTTTATATTTTTTTTATTAACAATTTCATATATTTATAACAAGCAATTACAATTAAGTAAAATTGTAGTTTTTGGGCTTATTTTATTTATTGTGTTGAATTCGGAAATATCAATGTATGCC
>CAZLTJ010000050.1:0-16623 GCA_964562425.1 uncultured bacterium | reverse complement strand
CGATAAAGTTATTCGAACCGAATTAGAAAAAGAAAATATAAATAAACCCGTTAGACTACCGGAGACCTTAGAAGTACCTGAGGACACAATGTCCGTTCACAAAGTGCTTATTATCCCTAAAGTCGCTCCACCGGAGACAATATTTGCCGCATTTTTCAGCGAAAAAGGTTGTAATCACTGCGATAGGATTTACTTCGATTTGAGATATCTGGCAAGAAATTATCCCTCACCAAAGAGAGATGTAGCCTTTAAATTCAGGATATTTGAGATTGAGAACTCAGAAAGCAAGCTCCTTTGTGAGGTACTATGCGAGAGAATGAATGTCCCAGAAAAGCACCGTCTTGTTACACCCTCGGTGTTTATTAATGGAATAGCGATGGTACCCGGATATTATTCTCCGACATTTATCAGGCTGGATTCTGTTATCAATAATTTGAAGAACAGCAATGTAAAATTGTGGGATGAGGTAGCAGATTCCGAACTGGTTGCTGCAGATAGAAGAATTGCGAGAAGATTCTCAAAGTTTCACGTGCTACCAATTATTGCAGCTGGTTTGTTGGATGGAATTAATCCCTGTGCTTTTGGTGCACTAATATTCTTAATCACTTTTTTGACATTGGTTCAGCGAAGAAAAACTGAAATACTGCTTGTTGGAATAATTTTTACCATCACTGTCTTTTTGACATACTATTTTGTTGGCATAGGATTTTTAAGTTTCCTTTCGTCGATACAGTTTTTCAAAATAATTGCGAGATGGGTTTATTTTGCAACAGCTTTGATTGCGATCATACTGGGTGTTTTCTCGTTTATAGACTTTATAAAGGCGGGTAAGGGGAAACTGAATGAAATGACCCTGCAACTACCAAGTAAATTAAAAAAGAAAATTCACAGAGTTATAATCGCTAAGAATGAACCGAGAAAAAAAAGGAATATTATTGTAGCATCAGCTGTTACTGGATTCTTAGTCAGCCTTCTGGAACTGGCATGCACCGGTCAGGTTTACCTTCCCACAATCCTATATGTTATGGGAGTTCCAGGCTTAAGATTGAAAGCATATTTATACCTTTTGCTATATAATCTCATGTTTGTCGTCCCGCTTCTTGTTATTTTCCTAATATCGTATCTAGGAACATCCTCTGAGCAGTTGAATCTGTTCCTAAAACGCAAAACAGCGTTAATAAAACTCCTTACTACTATAATGTTTTTTGGTTTATCCGGTTTCCTGTTATATTCTCTATTTCACAGCCATTAATTCTCGCAAAATTATGCTCCTTATTTCAAAATAATTGTGGTTAAAAATCGAAAAAAATATTTTTTTGCAAAAAAAAAGCAATATATTCTCTAAAATTAAAGTTTTTATTTGACAAATTGGTTTAAGCGTTATATCTATTTTCATAGGAACAAAGGAGTTGGAGGTTTAAGCATGGCTGGCATGCTTGGTTTAAAGAAAAAGGGAAACAAGCTCGCAGGTCTTGATATTGGTAGTTTTTTCCTGAAGCTTGTTATACTTGAAATTGATGAAAAAGGCGAATTGCATCTTGTTGCTGCAGGGAAACGACCGTTAAACCCGGGTCAAATTGTTGAGAAAGAAATCAGAGATCATGAAGGCTTGGTTTATTCAATTCAGTCCTTAGTTGAGGAACTTGACCCTAAACTTAGCGAGGTAGTTATTGCAGTTTCTGGACATAAGGTTTTGGTCGATAGAATAGAGTTAAGTGAACCTGGTGGGAAAGGTAAAAGATATAATCTTCTTAAAGATAAAATAATTGTTGAAACGGGACAGAGAATACCTTCCGGTGTCGATAATGTGCAAATTGATTTTGTTGAGTTGGATTCAGACGGGAAAAAGGTGACTGTATTACTGGTTGCTGCGAGAAGAGAACTCGTTGATAATTACGTGAGTCTCGTGGTTGATGCAGGTGTTATACCTACAATCGTAGGCTTAGAAGCCTTTTCGGTTTTTGATATTTTCGAGCATAATTACGATATTAGCCCTGATGTTGGTTTGGCTTTAGCGGATATAGGTCATTCAACGACTAATGTGGTGTTTATTCTGGATGGCAAAGTATACAGCGTGAGAGACATAGCTCATGCATCCAAGAATGTTTGGAGCAGATTACAAAGTGAACTTAAGCTCACTGCGGATGATCTTAAAAGATTCATGTCAACAAAGGATAAAATGACGGATAATCCAGTTCTTAGACGAGCTATGTATAATGCGGCTGAAGAATTAAGTGCAGGTTTGGGAATGGCATTCTCTTACTTCGAGAACATGACTGGTGGTGTTCAAATTAATAAATTGTATCTTTCAGGCGGCGGTGTTGGAATTACTCATCTTGTAGATTCTCTGAGTAGCAGGCTTGATCTCCCGTGCTTTGTTGTGAATCCGTTGGAAAAAATTAGCTTTGATCCGTCTATATTTAGTTCGAAGGATGTAGATATTGAAAAGGCTGTGTATAGCATAGCCTTGGGATTGGCTCTTAGAGGTAGGGAGAGATATGCTTAGGATCAACCTTCTACCTCCAGAACTCAGGAAACGTAAAAAGATCCAAATATTTGATAGGGCTTTAATTTACGGAGTTCTCGCTATTATTGCAGAAATTTTACTTCTGTATTTGGTTAGTCTTTCGCAGCAGGCTAAGATTAACGAAATCGAAGGTGAAATTGGGTTTATGCAAATTGAATTAGCAAAATACAAGGATAAAATTGCTCTAATCGACGAGATAGAAAAAATTAAGGTTGAGCTCAAAACACGTATGGAAGCGGTTCAGGAACTTGAAAATAAAAGAGCATTTTGGGTGAAAATTCTTTCAAATTATGCACAACTTATTCCAGACTTCTTATGGGTGAATAATATTACAAAAACCGGGGATAGTGGTCTTGAAAGCAAAGGTAACAGCTATAATCTCAGATCTATTGCCATTTTTCTGTCGAACTTGATTAATTCCGAGCTTTTTCAAGATGTAAGTATTGGTGCAATAACTAAAACTAAAGGAAACACATACTCATTCACTGTTAATATGACTATCTCAAGCGAATTTCTTACAGAGGAACTTGGCAATTTCGAAGTTGATTCTGCAGTTGTCATAGAAAAGAAGGAGATCAAAGGAGGATTTGTCGAATCGACGAGAGAAAAAATGGGATTCATTAGTCGAGAGGAAACAAAGATTATATTTCAGTAATATGAAATTCTCTGTCGAATTTTCCAAATTTGGATTTGCATTAGTTTGTTAAAAGAGGTAAAACATGGCAGATTTAGGTAAAATTGATTTTAAAAACGTTATTTTTGTAAAAATAGCAATTTTTGCATTGCTCGGAATTATAGTATTATATATCTGGTTTGCGCAGGTTTACACAGTAAAAAGGAAAATCATTGAGGAGAAAACTGCACAACTTACCTCTCTGAAAGCCGATTATGAAAAGGTAAAAAGCAGTCTTGCAAGAGTTGAAGAGTTGAAATGGGACCTTCAACAACTTTTTGCTAAGTACAAATTAATAGAGGAATTGGTTCCTGAGAAACGAGATATAGCAGATTTCATTACTAAATCGTATTTCGCCGCTAAACAGGCAGATGTTGAAATAATTAGACTCGAACCTAAGGAATCTATAAAGATGACTTATTATGTTCAAGATAAATACTCTTTAAGTATCGAGTCAACATACGAAGGAATTGGGAAATTCATCGCATTAATTGCAAATCTGCCTTTCACAGCATTAGTGGACGACGTAAATATTTCAGTGAAATCCGTAGATACTCGATCGCTTAGCATGACTGTTAAAACACATCATATGGAACCAAGTACACGAATAGCCAGCGTGCAGGATTTAAGGAAAACTCCTACTAGCGGGAAAGGACCACCACCCAAAGTTACTAAAGGTGGACCACCACCGATACCGAAAGGTACACCGGGAAAACCGTCAGGGTAATGCACAGGTTATGGAACTGTTAGGTCTAAATTATGAGAGAAAAAATTAAAATAACAATTTTTTTGCTGTTTCTTATACCTGGCTTTCTCTTGGCTCAGAAAGTGAAAAAATACAACGTTGATGAAGTAAGAATTCAGGGCAGAAGAGACTCTACTTTTATAACAATACTAACTAGTGGAAAACCCACTTACAAGACATTCTTTATAGATATGCCCCCAAGATTAGGTGTGGATTTTACTGATGGAGTAATAAATCTTCCTCGAACAGAATACGGAGATATGCCACCCGGTATTATAGCTTCTGTGAGAGCCGCTCAGTTCAAAACTGTGCCCAAACTTATTACGAGAGTTGTTTTCGACCTTGTTGAGGTTAATAATCGTATCCATGTATACGAGATTTCTAATGGTGTCAAGATATCTATTTCTACACCCATTTATCCAGAATTCGCAGAATGGACATCTGGAAGATTGAAACCACTTCCTCCGGAAAAACTGGATGAGGAATATCCTCCAGAGGAAATACAAATTCCTGCGGTTGCTCCAACATCTGAGGAATCGTTGTTGGCAGCTCAGGGTGAAATTTTAGCGGAGTTGGCAGAATTCCTTAAACCTGAAACTTTAGTTTACCAAGCTGTTACAATGCATAACGAGACATTATCGCTTGCCACATATATTAGAAATCTTGTGTTTTTCAGGATACCTCCCAGAGATCCTTTTGCGACACCTACCTCAGAATACATAACTTCGATAGGTGAAGAACCAATCCCGTTGCTTGAGAATCTGACATTAGTAGGAATTGTTAAATCGGGAGATTTTTACTTTGCGGTGTTTCAGGATCAATTGGGATACAGTTATGTGATGACTCCTGGGGACTCTATTGTTGACGGAATTGTTACAGAAGTTAACGACACAAGTACAGTATTCACAATTGTAGAATTTGGACAACCCAGGAAAATTATAATACCAATATCACAAGAAGACTAATTTTAATATAGAAAAAAAGGAGCATAAAATGAAAATTGGCTCAATAGTAATAATTGGAATTGTGTTAACGTTGTCTATTGGCATCTTAGAAGCAGCAACAATCGATAAAGTAACGATTCCCGGCGTTGAATCGATTCATTTTAACAAAATTGTGTTTCAAAATGCCCCAATTAAAAACGTTATGACATTTTTGGCGGATACTGCAGATGTCAACATCATCGTGGATCCGGGAATGACAATATCTATCTCTCTAAAATTGGAGGATATAACCTGGAAGGAGTTTTTTGAACTTCTTATAGACCTATACAACCTGAGAGCGATTCAGAAAGCAGGATATGTATATATTCTGTCCAATGATAAATATTGGACCAGGAAATTCGATGAGCTAAGCAATATAGACAGAGAACGAGAGCAACTTCCAACAGAAACAAAGTTAGTAAGAGTAAAAAATGTTACCGCTTCCGACATTAACTCATCGATACAATCCTCGTTATCACCAAGAGGTAATACAGTAGTAGATGCAACATCTAATACGTTAATAATAACAGATTTACCGATACAATTTCCAATAATCTTAGCGATGATCGACTCCTTGGATGTCATGGCAAGACAGGTAAAAATTTCTTGCCAGATATTGCAGGTCGATAAGAAGCATATGCATGAGTTCGGTGTGAACTGGTTTGCATCAAAAACCGATAAATCAACCGGAAATTTAGAAGCACAAATAAGCACAAACCAAGTTGCTAATAAAATTGGTACATTTACATGGGGAATTGTGAAAGCCGGAGATTTTAATTTCGATGTAAATCTTTCTGCTTATGTTGCTCAGGACAAAACCAGAATTTTAGATGAACCACACGTGGTAACAATGGAAAATCAAACAGCAACAATCAATTCGTCCGTGCAGCGTGTAGTTACAAGATTAGACGATGCTGGCAATACTATTCAGGAGTTTAAGACAGCAGCAACTAAGTTAACAGTTACCCCAAGGTTAGCCTCCGGGGACAGCATAATTATGAATGTCAGTGTTGAGAGAAGTGCATTTATGCCCGGTGCACAGGTTGAGATAATCACACGAAGTGCCCAAACCAACGTTGCCGTGGAATCTGGTGATTTAGTAGTTATTGGCGGGTTGACAGGTGAGGAGAAAATGGAAACAGAAAATGGTATACCGCTCTTAAAAGATTTACCTCTTATTGGAAGGTTATTTAAATATAAAAAAGTAGAGATTCGTCCGTATGTTATAGTTATTTTTATAAGACCTGAAATAATATGATTAAAAAAAGGTGAGGTTAATATGCTGAAATCCTTAGGAGTAATTCCTGCTAGGTACACATCTGTGAGGTTTCCCGGAAAAGTTCTCGCTGAAATCGATGGGAAACCACTTATTTTTTGGACATATGAAGGCGCTAAATCCTCACGACTTCTTGATCACCTTTTAGTCGCCACCGACGATGAGAGAGTTGCTGAACGAGTTGAACACTTCGGCATCGATACGATGATCACATCTATGGACTGCAAATCCGGAACGGACCGGGTTGCTGAGGTGGCGGAAAAGCTCAGGTTCTACGATTTAGTTGTGAATATTCAAGGTGATGAACCCCTTATTACTGGGGCTATCATAGATTCCCTAATTGAACAGTTTGAAATAAATCTAGATATTACTGTTGCAACAATAATTTCTCCCATTCTTTCCATAGATGAATTCAATGATCCGAATGTGGTTAAGGTTGTAACGGATTCGAAAGGTTTTGCAATTTATTTTTCTCGACTACCCATACCATATGAAACCGAGAACTATCCACCAAAAAAGCATATTGGAATCTACGCATACCGATGGGAAGAACTGATGAAATTATCGCAACTAAAACCCACGCAGCTTGAAAAGGCTGAACGATTAGAGCAATTGAGAGCAATTGAGAACGGAATAAAAATATTTTGTCATGAATTACCCGAGGCTATAGATTTAATTAGTGTAGATACTAAAGAGGATTTGAAAAGGGTGGAAAAAATCGTAAAAAATCGGGAATAATTCATGATAAGCAGAGATGCCAGATTCTTATTTTCCCTTGTAATTACAGCTATATTACTAAGTGGTTGTGCAAAACCCAGAAGGAACGCTATAGGCAGTTTTAATGCTGTATATACCTTTGTGGATAATTCTGAAATTGACATACTGAAAGAATCCATCGAAATAGCTTTGGCACGGGAAATTCAAACACCGCAGAAGGAATTGCTTTTTCGGGTTATCTTTCGCGAACAAAATGATTTCGAAAATGCAACCAGACACCACATAGTTCTCATCATAGCATCGATAAACTCGAATGACGATTGGGGACGATATATCAGAGAAAATCTAAGCTCAGAAGCACTTGAAGGTGTCAAAGAAGGAGAACTAAACATCTTCATTAAAAAGGATGTGTGGGCTAAAAAGCAAATATTCATAATTGTAACAGCCCGAAGTGTGCATGAACTCCGCGCCTACCTTTTAACTAACGGTGAGGGCATTTTCACTCTTGTGAATAATTTTTGCAACGAACATGTGGGATATTGGTTGTTTGATGAGTTTATGGGGAAGTCCGAAAAGTTTGAATTAATAGAGAAAATAATCCGAACATACGGTTTCGCAATTAGGATTCCACGAATGTTCGATTGGGAGAAAGGATTATCCAAAAATCGCTTTCTATGGCTTCGCGCGATTGATCCTGAACGCTGGGTTTTTGTTTATTGGGAGCCATTGAATTTGATTCATTTTGAATCTCCATCGTTGATCTGGCTGGCTAACACTAGAGATTCTCTTTGTGCAATATACTATGAGGGTGATCAAGTGGTGAGGAATAAGCTTGTATACGAGAGGAAAACGATTGCTGGTTTGTCTGCAATAAATTATCGAGGTATGTGGAAAAATAGACAGAAGAATATCGGTGGACCTATGTTCGGGTATATCATAGACGATATTAAACACAACCGTCGCTACATTCTTGACGGAGCAGTTTTTGCTCCCGGTGCCCGGAAAGAGCCTTATTTGCGTCATTGCGAAATTATCATGAATACTTTCAATCCCGATGGTCAAGGATTTATGGATTCCTTAGAAATTTTATCTTTGAAGAAAGGAAAATCTATCCTATTCTAAATTTTATAGGATTTATAAAACAGATAGTTTAAGTGATTAAAAATCCCATTTTTCATTAATCTCAGATCTAATAAATCCCAAGTTTCCTAAACCTCTCCTTATATTAATATTTACTTAGAATTTTTTACTTGTCTTAACGTAACTGCGCAATAATTTAAGGCAATATTTAAAAGGAGGAGCAATGAAACGAGATTTCCTCACGATTACCGATCTTACGGCAAAAGATATAATGGATATAATAAAAAATGCGATGCTTCTCAAGCAGATGTGGCGAATGGGTCAACGACCGAGTCCTCTTGAATATAAACACTCTGCATTGTTGTTTAGAAAGCCCTCACTGCGCACGAGAGCTAGTTTCGAGGTTGGAATTCACCAGCTTGGCGGGGAAACACTATTTTTCTCCGAGAAGGAAATCGGAATGGGTAAACGAGAGAGTGTATATGACGTGGCAAAAGTTCTCTCACGTTATTTCGATCTTATTGTTATTAGAACATTCGATAATAATGAGGTCATACAACTCGCTAAACATGCCGAAATTCCGGTAATTAATGCATTAACTGATTTGCTTCATCCATGTCAGATTATGGGCGATGCAATGACAATTTTTGAGCACAAGGGAAAGATTGAGGACGTTTCTATTGCGTTTTTGGGTGATGGTGGAAATAATATTGCAAATTCATGGCTGAAACTTGCTACTCGAATTCCATTAGACCTGCGTATAGGAACTACTGACGATAGACAACCAAATCAGGAAATATTAGTCGATGTCCTTAACGCTGGATTATCAAAGATAACTGTAACATTCGATCCTATTGAAGCTATCAGTGATGTCGACTGTGCATATGCCGATGTATGGGCTTCGATGGGTGAAAAAGATAAAATATCCGAGCGGGAAATTATGCTTAGACCGTTCCAGCTTAACAATAAACTATTATCTCATGCTAAGAATGATGTCATTGTGTTGCATTGTCTTCCTGCAGATCGAGGCAGAGAGATCACCGATGAAGTAATGGACGGATCGCATTCGGTGGTCTTTGACGAGGCAGAGAACAGATTGCATATACAAAAAGCTATAATTCTGCATTTATTCAACATGTGTGTTTAGGATTATAATTATTATTTCTGTGTGATTATTTGTTGTCAATTAGACATGTTAGGTGTATAATGATTATTTGTATATTTTTAACAGAGAATCGGATGAAATGAAACGTTTAATATTTGAAGTCATACCACCACCCATTAAATGGAGTAACGAGCAAGTGGAGCAATGGGCTGAACGAATTGTCTCTTTTCTTCAAAAGGTTGGAATCGATACACTCAACATTCCGGAGGTTGTCGACGAGGAAAGAGGTAGACCTCGAAGTATCCCATATACACGCAAACAACTAGTAGAAAATTTCGCCCGAATAATAAGAGAGAAGGATATCTCGATTAAAACATTATTGAATAAAATAACTGTCCGTATGCCGGAAAAGGAGCTTATTTCATGGGTCGAACGGAGAATTGAGGAGGGCCACGAGAGTCTGATTTTAGTTGGTGGAGAGTCCCACAAGATTGACTATCCTGGTCCATCGGTTCTTGTAGCTGCGGAGAATTTAAAAAAACGATATCCAAAAATTAAATTTGGGGGAATAACAATTTTCACTCGACCTGGTGAGGCAAATAGAATTTACCAGAAACTCGATGCAGGTATAGATTTCTTCGTTTCGCAGATCGTTTTCGAAACTGCCAATATTAAGCAAGTGATTTTCGAGTTAGAGAAATTATTATCGTCAAGAGCATTGCCCGAGATATTTGTTTCGCTGGCACCTGCAGCAAAGGTCAAAGACCTTGAGTTTATGTATTGGCTTGGAGTCGAATTCCCGTCGGCTATATATTCCTATCTTATTGATAGAGATTTGGAAATTCCGACTCGTTCCCAAAACATTCTTGAGCGCTTGGCTGCCGAAATTTATGATATACAACATAAACCAACGCTCGGCATAAATTTTGAGCACGTTATGTATTCGAATCTTGATATTTCGTTCAAGATAATCGAGCATATTAAAAGGGAGAAAATTACATGACAGAATACATGATTAATGGTATTTTTCCTAGGACTGAAAAGCTAATAAAACTAACAAGGGATCTGGACAGAAATCGTGCTTCGGAGGAGCAGGTTTTCGATGCTCAAGAGAATGAGCGAAAGACATTATTCGAACTTCAAAACACCGTTCAATATTACACCGATGGTCTTTTAAACTGGCAGGACCTTAATCGACCTTTCGCGGATATTGTGGATAACTGTCATGCTGGTTCTTTGGTTCGATTTTTCCAAACTAATTCGTTTTATGGAACAATTCAATTTTCAGGTTTGCCAAATTTCCTTGAAAATAATTTGGAAAACTGGTATAATAAATACTTCTTTTATGATAAAAAATTGATCGAAAGGCTTTATGTATTTCCGTCACCACCGCTGTTTATGCGGTTTTCAAGTGGAATAGAGATGTCGGTTATTATAGAAATTTTGTATCGTGCAGCGGAATTTGTGGACAGTATAAGTCCGGGAGTATTCGTTTTTGCTGAACCGTTTCTGGACGACGAACCGATAAAAAACCCAGAATTATTGGGAAATTTTTTCAGACGATTGAGAATGAATCTCAAATCAAAGATATTTATTCATACATATTTAGGAAATTTCTCACAGAGACTCTCGTTCTATCACTCACTTCCCGTTCATGGGCTCGGGGTTGATATGTATCGCACATCTATTCCGGATTTATCGGGAAACTCATGGCCCAAAGATATGGGTTTTATTGCTGAAATTATTGACACGGAAAACACACTTCTCGAGGATATAAACTACCTTAATGACTTCATTGGGAAATTACAGGAGCTTGTCAATCCTGCATTTGTAATAGTTTCCGGGAATGCAGATTTTCAGTTTCTGCCATACGATTTTGCAGTAAAGAAAATTGAAATTTTGAAAAATCTTAGGAGTTAATAAATGGAAGTAAAGCCACTGACAACCCATGAGGTAGGAAGTCTTGCAAAGCCCAATTGGCGAGTTAAAGCGCTTACTGGGAGGACACTATCCGATCGAGACATTGAACAAGCTGCGGAATGGTCTGCAATCCTTGAGCTTAACGATGGTTCGGAGCAGCTTATGTCGATATTAAGTAAAAGGGAAAATTTCTCAGCTCAGGACAAAGCTACGATTAGGAAATTCTCAGGGATTTTCGGTACGAGACTACTCGAGAAATCGGGACTGGATTTGGTTTATGATGGCGAGCAAAATAGAATTGAGATGTATGAGTTCCCTATCCATCGTTCTGATGGTTTCAATTTTTTAGGGCATGTGCGAAGTTTTGATAATAAATACTATAGAAAGGCACGCTGTGTTGAGAAGCCATCGGTTAGAGAGTTATTCCATGTTGAGGAATTTCACGAAATAAAGTCTTATGCATCGAAGCCGCTTAAAGTTCCCATTACAGGCGCTTATACTATTGTGGATTGGTCCTTTGATGAGCACTATGTGAAACAGCTAAACATAGCTGATACCGATTTCCTCAGAAAACGTCGTAATGTTAGAGCGGAGTTCTTAACCGATGTGAGCAGGGAGCTAATCTATCCTAACATCCTTGGCTTGATTAAAGCAGGCGCGAAGTATATCCAAATCGATGAGCCAGCTGCCACAACAAAACGTAACGAGATCGAACTATTCATTCAATCGGTGATAGATTCTGTAGGTGACATCTCGAATGAAATGTTTTTGACTCTTCACATCTGCTTCTCAGATTACACTTTGTTGTTCCCGGGAATCCGAAAGCTCGAGGGCATTGTGAACGAGATACATCTCGAGTATGCCAACCGCGACACTCGTGAACTTGGTACGTCTTCGAACAAGCGCAAAGGTTACGAGCTATTGGATACACTTAAAAACTTCGATTTCATCGTTGGATTGGGTACTATCGATGTGCATACGGATTTTGTCGAGTCTGCAGAACTTGTTCGCGATCGAATTCTCTATGCAGTAAATAAAGTGGGCGATCCAGAAAAGATTTTCGTTGCACCGGATTGTGGGCTTAGAACACGTAATTGGAGGATTTCCTTCGAGAAACTTAGAAACATGGTTGAGGGTACCCGCATGGCAGAAAAGATTCTTGGCTTAGGATAAAAAAAATTCTTCAATTTAGGATTTTACCTTAAACGGGTTATTTTTCTTTATGATATTATGAGGAGTTATTTTGTTGGACCACCGATTTACTTTTTGTAATATATAATGTTGGATTTTTTTAATGTAACTTTGGAGGTTTGAAATGCTTAACAGCGAGAAAGTTAGAATAGAGAGTTGTCCTAAATGCAGTTCCACTCAGGTTGAGAACATTTTTTATCTTAAACGTGGCAACCCACCAAGGATTTACATCCGATGTTGTAAATGCAATTCATTTGTTGCTCGATACACATTAATTCGATATACCTCAGACAAATCATATGAATCGCTTCTCAGAAGCATGAAAGGTCCATTAGCCAGCGGTAGAAGGATTACTCGAGAATTGGAAGCCTTTTCTGACGAAATAAGCAATGGCTTTGAGCATGTTACACATCTTCTCGAAAAGGGCTCAGAAGAGGTTAAACTTCGTATTGAAGACCTAATCGCAAAGAATGACAAGCATTCTCTTGAAGATTAATTTCGATTCAAATCACAAAAATTATATTCTCAAACTTAGTATTTAATCACCCGATTAATGTTAAATAATTCGGACAAATTGCGTTCCCGGTAGCTGTTTTATCAAACCCTTAAGTTCAAGCTGCAACAGAATATTCAGCAACGAGGGAGTATTAAATCCAGTGTTCCGAGCTAAATCATCGATATGTATCGGTTCATATTTCAACTGCTCGAAAACTTTCCGCAAATCCTCGCTAAGATTCTGAACGGTTTCATAACCTTTGCTAACAGTTTCTTGCTTAACTACATCGATGCCAAGTTCTTCTAAGACATCAGAAGCATTTGTAATTAAATGAGCTCCTTTTTTGAGCAAAGCATTGGTTCCTTTGCTTTGGGAGGTGGAGGGTGAGCCAGGAACCGCAAAGACTGGTTTGCCTTGAGCCTTCGCATGTTGTGCTGTAATCAACGCTCCGCTTCTCTCGCCAGCCTCGACAATTACAGCTCCCAAAGATAATCCGCTGATAATCCTGTTTCGACCGGGGAAATTAAATGCTTCCGGTGGTGTGCCGGGCAATAATTCGGATATAACAGCGCCGTTTGCGATAATTTTTTTTACAAGTCCTCTATTTTCTTTAGGATAAATTGTATCTAGACCGCTTCCAAGAATGGCAATAGTTCTTCCGTTAGCCTTCAAAGCAGCGGAATGAGCTACGCTATCGATTCCAATAGCCAAACCGCTAACAATTGTTAACCCGTATTGCGCCAGTTCAGAAGCCAGATTTTCGGTGAATATTTTCCCGGTAACACTTGGTCTTCTTGTGCCGACAATAGCTATGGCTCGCTCGTCCTGAGGAAGAATCTCTCCGTGAACAAACAAAATCGGTGGTGCGTGCGGGATATCCAGAAGATTCTTTGGATAAGCTTCATCTCCCCATATGAAAACCTTCATTTTCGCTTTTTCAATACTTTCAATTATTTCGTCTATTTTGCCGACTGCATTAGAGCTAAGAATATTTGAAGCAATTTTATCGCCTAATGCCTGAGCCAGAATTTCGTAATCTGCTGAGATAATAGCCTCCGGGGAACCGAACTGTGCTAATAACGATCTAATCTTTACCGAACCCAATCCTTTAGTTAACAACAATCTGAGAATCGAGCTTAATTTTTCCTTGTTAATATTCAAGCTAACCTCCTATTTATCATATTACGAAACATCGATGCGAGCATTTGTGATCTCTTTATGACTCAAAAGTTTATAAAGATAATTCAGGAGTTCCTCCAAACCGCTTCCGGTAACGGCACTTATAATAAATAAATTCTTGTCTGTGAAGGAATTACTCCAGTTTATTTTCATTAATTCATCTGAAGCTGCATCTATTTTGTTTAACGCAATTACACCAGGTCTTCTCAGAAGTTCCGGGTTATATTTTCGGAGTTCCTCGAGAAGAGTAGCGTATGCATCGATTGGATTATCGAGTATGTCTAAAAGGAAAATTAGAATTTTAGTTCGTGAAATATGCCTTAAAAACTCGAGACCCATGCCTTTCCCTAAATGAGCTCCCTCGATTATCCCGGGAATATCTGCCAGCACAATCCTTCTGTATTCGGACAGTTCGGCAATTCCCAAACCGGGATATTTCGTTGTGAATGGGTAGGATGCAATTTTCGGGTTAGCTCGAGTTAATCGCGAAAGAAGAGTTGATTTGCCAGCATTAGGAAGTCCCACTAATCCAACGTCAGCGATCAATCTTAGTTCGAGAATAATCCAGCGTTCCTCGCCGAGACTGCCTTTCTCGCATATTTCTGGTGCTTGATTTTGCGGTGTTGTGAAGAAAGCGTTGCCATGTCCTCCTTTTCCCCCATGTGCCACAATATAGTTTCCCTCGATCAAATCCATAATTACTTCTCCGCTCTCCTTGTTGGTGACCAATGTTCCCGGAGGTACCTCTACGATAAGATTCTTTCCGTTTCTACCGTTGCGATTTTTGCCCTCACCATTGCGACCTCTTTCTGCATTAAAATGTCTTTTATAATATAAATCTAAGAGAGTGCGCATTTTTGGATTAACTCTAAGAATCACATCACCACCTTTGCCAGCGTCCCCGCCAGCTGGTCCACCCAATGGGTTGAAACTTTCTCTTCGGAAAGCGATGCAACCGTTGCCGCCATCACCGCCTTTTACGTATATTTTTATTTTATCTATAAACAATTTTTAACTTACCTCGCTTGATTTTTCCTCAAAAATGCCGGAAATTAAAATATCATCGCCCATCCGTTTCGTTTCCACATTAATTAACTTTTTAGCTTGTGAAATTGTTGATGCGAGATCAGCAGAAATAACAGTAATACCGCTCTTTCCAATTATTTTAGGCGTGATAATTACATACAATCTGTCAGCCACATTCTCTGCCACAGCTTGCCCAAGCAATGTCGAACCACCCTCCATAACTGCGGATATCAAATCATTTTCTGCAAGTTTGCGAAGAACCCAATCAATTGTGGGTCTGCCGTTGCTTTCAGAGTGCCATATCTCGATATCACCTTCAGGTTCACAATCGATCCATGGAGAAATATGCAGTGTGGCTAATATTGTCCGAGCTTTATTATCGTTGAAAATATTGTAGTCGCATCGCAGTTTTCGCATCCCGCCGATGACAACACGCACAGGATTCCTGCCCTCGATATTACGCACAGTAAGCTGTGGATTGTCCTTTCTCAACGTTCCTGCGCCTATGATAACTGCATCGTGAGTATTACGGAGCATATGAGCGAATCTAAGAGACTCCTCGCCAGATAGCCATCGAGACGAACCATCCGCAGCAGCAATTTTCCCATCTATACTTTGAGCCCATTTAATTGCGAGAAATGCTCGGTTCTCAGTTATATACGTTGCGAAGTGCTCGATTAATCTGCATGCTTGTGCTTCTAATATCCCTGTTTCAACTTCTATTCCTTTGGTTCGCAGAATATCTATCCCGCGACCTTCAACGCACGGATTAGGATCTATTGCACCTATTACGACACGTTTGAAACTCTCTTCGGCGATTCTTTGTGCGCACGGTGGTCGCTTGCCCCAATGGCAGCACGGTTCGAGTGTAACATACATTGTAGCCTTATGAAAAGAGTTAACGCCATTTTTTATTGCATCGTTAATTGCTTCAATTTCTGCATGATCCTCACCAGCCTTTTTGTGCCAGCCACGACCCACAATCTCACCGTTGATAACGATAACCGCACCTACAGGTGGATTGGGTGATGTTCGACCTAAACCTTTCCGTCCGAGCTTTAATGCTTCTTCCATGAATTTCTCATCTTCGATAATCATATATCAAATTTACAGGTTTAACAATTTTGGCACAAGCAAAAGCATTATTGAACGGACATTCTTGCTTTCCCTTAATAATAGACTATTTTAAACACATGAAATTTCGTTTCTACACAATAGCGACTGTAATATTAGTAGCAGAGATTTTCGTCGCATCTTCCTTTCCCACAACGAAACAACCAATGTTCTTCCCGTGCATGGACAAAGTTATCCATTTCTGCGTTTTCGCTGTGATAGCTGCGTCGTTGACAGGTGCGTTACGTGAAAACTCAAAAGTTCGAAAGCGCTACTGGATTTTTGCAGCTATTCTTGTGGCGATATACGGGGCTACCGACGAGTTTCATCAGTATTTCGTACCGGGAAGAGAATGTTCGATCTTAGATTGGTTTGCGGATATCACTGGTGCATTTGTTGGGGCACTGATATTCTCAAAAATTCTTAAAAAGAAAAAATTAAATCGATCCACAGCTTCTCTTAAGTCGAATAAGTAACTATCCTCGCATTCTGTAAAAATAGAAAACCACGACTTAAAAATATAGATAATAAATTTTATTATTGAAATATAAAAATAATTATTGACAGATTATACAGTAATACATATCAATAC
>CAZLTJ010000049.1:0-17421 GCA_964562425.1 uncultured bacterium | reverse complement strand
CTACAATATTGTGCCTGTGAAAAAACAATGAAGCCTTAAAAATCAGGCTTCTGACATGGGGGGTAAAAAAAATAAGCAAGCCTATACTTTTCATAAAGTGAAAATATTTTTGCTATAAATAATGTTAGAATGTAATTAAGATAGAAGATAATCTCAAATTTTTTAGATAATTAAATTTTGTTGTTAAAAGATAAAATATTGGGAAAGTTGAAATTAGGAAAGCGAGAATTTTACAAGATTAAAAAAATAAAAAATTAGCAGCTGCTTTTAAACAGTGAAACTACTCTAACGAAAGGAGAGTGAATATGACAAAAGATGAATTAGTAGCAAAAGTCGCAGGGGCAACAACTATGCCCAAGACGCAGGTCAACAAGATGTTGAAAGCTACATTAGGCGAAATTTCCAAAGCGCTTGCAACTGGTGAAAAAATCAGTTTCGTAGGATTTGGGACGTTTGATGCTGTGGAGCGAAAAGCCAGAGTTGGTCGCAATCCCAAAACCGGCGAAGAACTGAAAATACCTGCAACTATTGTACCGAAATTTAAAGCTGGTAAGAACCTTAGAGAAATGGTTCGACGTAGAAAAAGATAAGATTTGCAAATAACTGTGACTGCAGCGTGGGATTTATTCCCACGCTGTTTTTTTTTTTCGTAAAAGAGGATTTTAAAAATTTTTCAAAAATAACATTAGCATATCTATGTTGTAGCTTAACTTATTTACCAATAACATTTCCTTTTGGATATATAAAAATATTGTGTAATTTAGCTTAATTTGCACGGGGGGTCGCAGATGATCGCGCCCTTAGCTCAGCTGGATAGAGCGCATGACTACGAATCATGAGGTCGCAGGTTCAAATCCTGTAGGGCGCTGTTATCTCATCGAAAAGATTGAGAGGGAACAGATGCAACTTTTTTTTCGTTTATCAGTAGTTTAATATCGATCTATTTTTTTCGTAACATAAAATCTCTTGCATTAATTCTCTTAACGACCATATATTATTGCAAAGTAAAATGAGAAGAATTTGTATAATTGCGACTATAGTCGCAGGATTGCTTTTTTCTGGGTTGGTGCTTAGTGGTGTCAAAGCTCAGAATGTTCTTGTGGATGATCTGCCATTTTGCGGTCACCATGATACTACTACGTTTAATGCGCTTTGGGACACTCTCACCTCACATTCAGCTACTGTAAAATTTACCTCAAGAGAGGGACGATTCCCAGTATTAGATAGTTTTGATCTGGTTATAATTATGCATCACAATGGATGTTCTACTGCAGGATTCAGTTACTTTCAGAAGACACAATTAATCGATTTCGTTTGCTATGGTGGGAATCTTCTCGTTATGCCCATTTCCCCCGATGATGTAGGTCCTCATAACAATCTTCTTACAGATTCAAGATGGATTACTGGGATATCCTTTGGCGGTATGGGTAGCAGTGTACGTACAACAAATATAGCTTCCTTTTCGCCTTTTACTAATGGATTATCGTACATGTATCTCGATTACACTGCTATAATGAATGTTTCATCACCAGGCATGCCATTCATATGGAGCAATGACGGCAAACAGATTCTTGCAGCTATTTCCTATCCGAGACGAACCGACGGCGAAGACTGTGATTGCAGTTATGGTGGAAGAATTTTAGCACTCGCAGACTGTCACACTTTTGAGGTTCCAGTGCTTGGATATGCTGAACCTATGGCATTTAAATTTATAACTAATGCATTAACGGCTCTGGCGAGGGTAACAGAGGATTCATTAGAGAACTGCAATAGACCGGAGGGAGTACCGCTTTTAGATTCCGTAGATTGTGCTTCTCCCGGAAGCCTCACTACAATATATGGGCAGGGATTTGATACAACTGTATCCGTTTTATTTGGAGACTCTCTTATATATTATTTTCTAAAAGATTCCACTGAAATTACAATCACCGTTCCAGATTGGGCTATTCAAGGCATGCAATCTATTACAGTTGTTATGCAGGGAAGGAAATATAGAATACCGATTCAGGTTTATTGCGAGTGGCTGGATATAGAGATAGATGCTTTTTGTGGTGATATCGATGATACAGTCTATTTTACAGGTGAGAATATTGACAAATTAGCACTCCTTGAATTTGGTGGGAGCTTTTTGGACTCGGACCTTTTCGAAATAGAAAGCGACTCATCCGGATGGTTTATTGTGCCAGATACCGCTGGTCTATCAGTTATTAGCATTTTTGATGAATCCAATCGATATAGTTTTTGTGTAGAAAATGAACCGACACAGAGATCATGCCTACGTTTTATGGTTCCATGCCCGTGTCCTCCTGTAACCGACGTGGAAATTAATATAGAGATAATAAAGTTTTTTGAAAGATTGGATGGCACCGATACGGTTTATATTGTTTACAATTTTGATTCGGATGATACTCATAATATTTTAATAGAATGCTCATTTGATGGAGGTTTAACATGGGATTACCCATGCATATCTTTGTATGGTGACATTGGCGATGATATTGCACCGGGAGATAGTCTTATAATTAAATGGGATGCAGGAACTGATGCTCCTAATATTGAACATTCTAACTGGGCGTTTAGAGTTACCGCTGTAGAACTCTCCACCGAGTCCGATACAAGTGGAAATTATATCGTTCGAGATAGCGATGATGCTGGCATCGCTTTCGATTGGGTAGATATTGCAGATGGGAACGGTGTAGACACTTTATGGTCGGAATTCGAATACGATGATGTGTATAAATTAGTTACTCTCGGATTTGATTTTGTTTTTTACATAGACACTTTTTGTTCAGTTTATGTGACGACTAATGGTCTTGTGGGATTTGATGACGAAGATATCTGGTGGTTCATCAACAATACAATATTACCTGATACAACGGCACCTAACAATTTCATCGCTCCATTTTGGGACGACCTTTACGTTATGATGTCGAGCTGTGTCTATGCCGTTTATGGTGGTGAAGATCCGTATAGATGGATGGCAGTTATTTGGCGCAATATGGGGCATTACCTAACTATGCCAGGGAAAGAGACATTTTGGACACTTCAGCTAATTATGAATGAGGATGGTTCTATGATATTCCAATATCTCGATCTCGAGGGAGCACCCTCTAGTTTGCCTGGCTTAGATTATGGAGGTAGTGCTACTGTTGGAATTGAGAACAGTGATGGTACTGATGGTATAAAGTACTCAGCAAATAGAGCGGTTCTTTCCGACTCCTTTAGAATTGAAATTTTGCCAGAAATCGACTGCCAATATGGTGCAATATATTCCATGGATGAATCGGAACCGGGTCCTATAGATACAAAAATACCCTTAGCATCTGTTACATGTCCTTCTGGAGGTGATGTGGGTGAATTAGCAACAATTACGTGGACTGTCGAGGATTCGTTTATTCCACCGGAAACATGGGGTCCACCTTTCCCTATTAGTCTTCAATATTCTGTTGATGGTGGTCTTTCATGGACGAACATGGGTCTCTTCGAGAATGATGGATCTTATGATTGGACATATCCAACTATTTTAACTAGTAATTTATCGATACAACTTTGTGCTACAGATAGCTTTGGTCATATGAACTGTGCAGTTTGCGGTTCTATTTCTGTTAAAGGTGATACAATTCCACCTACAGGTTATGTTTATGCTGACACTTGCTCTCCAGATTCCGTATTTTTTGTTTTAAAGGACGATTCCGGAATAGATTGGAGCACTGTTTGCATACTCGATCCTCTTGGCGTACTATGTTACCCGGATTCAATGGATATTCGAGATGATACGCTTCTTATATTCAAAACTAGACTTGTAGATTCAATGCTATATAGCCCAGCACGGTATATTATTAGACTTCTGACCTTAAAAGATGATAATGGTAATATTATTGACGAGGAATTACTTGAGGATTCAATGGCTATTTTCTTCCGGCATCCGTGTTGTTGGCCTTTAGATGCTTGGCGGGTTTGTCCCGTAAATAGCTCAGACACGGTTATTACTTCTTGTGATACGATAAATTTAATTTTTGCCTTCACTGATACCGCTGCACATCAGGATATAGATACAACAAGAATTTACATTAGCCAGACAGGTGTTGATACAACAATAACATTACCCCTCAGTTATCTTTCATTCAGTTTTTCAGGTGATACAATTTGGATTGAAGTTTCTACTTCATTTCCAGATGGGGATGCTGTATTCTTTTCGGTTGATAGTATTTTCACTTTTAACGGTTGCAAAGCCTGGAAGAAATAGCCCCAAAAATAACATTGTGATTTAATCTAACCTTAGAAAAAGCGTTCTAAAAAAAGCTTTACTTTTAAATGTGGTAAACTATTTTCAAAACTGAATGATATTCTTCGTTATCTATAAGTTTATTAATTGCTAAATTTTTTTATTATAAACATTAATTTCTGTAGGAAATTATTTATGAATTTAAAAATACTGGATTCAGAAGGCTTTATTAAAACAGTTTCAAGCAGAAATTTCATCGGTGGTTTCATTATACCCGCATTGATCTTCATTTTAAGTTTGATCTTTTCACAGTATTTTTGGGGCTTAGGCGCATTAGTTTCCTTACATGGGTTTATGCGAATTATTATTTTTGCGCTTTTGCTTGCAGGCATTGTTCTTTCAATTGTCCTAATAAATAAAGACTATCCAATTTCTAAAGCGTTATTGTGGGGCTTGCTTTATGTATTTGTTATAGGTGGTTTATTTGTACGACCCAAGTTCCCGATTTGGGGTGAGGCTTTCGAGAAAGTTCCCTGGTTGTCGTTGCAACATGTTGGAGGTTCTGCAAATGACCCATTTTATCTTATATGGGCAGTTATTATTCGAAATGTTTCTATTTTTGGTCGCAGAATGTGGATCAATTCTTTTACTTCTCTGACTATTGTTTCAGCTCTTTTAAGTGGTTTATATATTTTTATTACGTCGTTTACTGTAAAGCGAGTATTTCCTAAGGACAAGGGACTGCTTCCTCTTTTAGCAATATTGCTTTCAGGCTCGACAGCATTATTTTTTCTCGGGACGAATCAAGGATTAATAGGTGCTTTTGTTACTATGTTCTTCCTTTGGATTGCATTAAAGACATTTGATGAACCAAGAATACCATTATCCATACCTATTATAGTTTTTGCTCTATCGACAATATTTTATCCACCAGCTGTGGTTGCTCTACCGGTTATTGTTTTTCTATGCTCGAAACGAATTGAGAACTTGACAGGAAGAGTTGTTATTATACTTTTTTCTATTTTACCTTATATCTTGCTTTTTACCCCGGATTTCAGCGAGTTGCCTGCAATGTGGTCTGTTAATAGGATTTTCAGTATATACGGTTGGCTTAACTTCCTTGGCAGTTTAATAATAATTTCTCCACTTTTGTTAGCTACACCATTTGCAGTATATAACTTATTTAAAAATTGGGAAGATCTCCCTGATAGAACCAAAATGTTATATTTGTCAGGGTTAGGTTTTCTCTTTGGCGCTGTTTTCCTGAATTTACCACTAGATCGCCTTGATTGGCATACAATTGCTGGCATCGCTCCTTTGGGGTTAGTACCTATGGCGTTTTGGTTCTCTGAGAAATTAAAATATAAAGTTCTGGCTATTATGACTACTGCTGGATTTGTCGTGATGATTTGTATTGTATTGGCTTCCGCATCAAATAAACCTGCATTTGAATGGGCTGAGAAATCTGTTGTTAAATCCAATCTTAATAACGGGAAAAAACTTTGGCTACAAGGTCGAATGGCAGAAATTGCAGGTGAGGATTCTCTTGCGTTGGATTTCTATGAGCGCAGTGTTCTGGAGAAAACTGTTGATCTATCTATGTACGACGCAGGAAGACTTTGGACTTACAAGGATTTAGCGAAGACAAGTAATTATTTTAGAGAAGGAGTGATTATCGATGAACCGATTCCTGAGGCCGAGTATGGTTTAGGTTTTCTGTCGATATATACGGGTAATCTGGATTTTGCTGTTTCTGTTAGCAGAGAAGCTGCCCAGAGATTAATCGACGTATACAATAATTATTCAAGACTTCCCCAAGTATTTCCTGCGATTGAACTTGAGAAAATGTTTATAAATTACATTAGAAAAGACTCACTGCCGCATTTGAATTATCCCAGTTATTCGCTATTTCTCTATCTCAACTATAATTTTAAAACAAAAGATATTGTTAAATTCCTTAAATTAGGACGAAAACGACCATTTTATAAAAGACTCACAAGCGCATATATTAGAGCAAGAAAGTCTGAAAAGAGCAAAGGATTGCTTTTTATCAATCCACCAACGGAACTAGGTGGCGACGAAAGTGGAAAAAGCGTGCAGGAGATACGAAGGGAAACTTTTTTAAACTCGATACGCTTGGTTAATATGGCTCTTTTTAAACTTGGCATTGTAGATCCAACATTCATTCGTCAGAAATCTGGTTTGGTCTGGAAAATATACAGGGGTAATGCTATTGAATATATCGAGCTTGTTGAGTTTAAAACTGGAGTTTTTCTCTTAGTTCATGCACCGATTGCTGTTTTACCAGAGAACCCAAAGGATAGAGCTATACTTAATGAGCTACTTATGAGGAAAAACGAGCTTTCTGAAACAGGTTCGTCTAAGTTCTTCATAAGAGGTAATTCTATCTCACTCGGTTCTATAAGACCAATTAGTAATCTTGCAAGCCCCGAGGTTTATAGTCTTATTGATAATGTGGGGTCTACTGCGGACTATTATAATGATTACTTAAAAGAATTGGGTTTTAGAACATATGTATACAAACACAAGGCAAAAAAGGCTGGAAGTAAAGAAGCGGCAAAGCCTGGTCAAATTCAGAGCACAAAGCAAGAACAACAAAAAAAGGAAAGCTAAGAAATATAATTTTAAAATAAATAAACAATATTGAATTTGTTATATAGAAAGTTGATTATTGCCGAAATGAATACAATATGAAGAAAATTTATAGAAAGATTTTAGAGCAAACACGACCAGAGTTCCGAGAATTCATAGCGATATTTCTAGGAAGTATTATTCTTTTAATAATAAATAGCTTGCTTTTGAAAGCTAGAGCATCCATTTCCGGTGACGCTTTGAATTATTTCCGGTTAGTACTTGGCGATTATGAATCCATAAATCACCTTGCCCATCTCTATCGAATATTAAGTCCTTTGATTGTAAAAGTATTGTGTTTTATCACTGGTTTCGAAGTGTCGGTTGCATTTAATTTATTGACAGTATTAAGTCTTCTAACCACAGCGATTGTTTTCTATTACTTTCTTCGAGATATAGGCTTTTCAAGAACTTACTGTGCATTAGGGTTATTCTTTCTTTTGGAGAGTAATATCTTCGTTTATCTGTTATGGAATCCATGGATAATTGATCCACTTTCATTGCTTTTGATGTTAGCAGCGATTTGGGCTATAGTTAAGAATAAGATATGGCTTTATATCGTTTTTCTAATTCTTGGTGCTTTAAACAAAGGTCCTTATGCACTTTTTACAATTCCGGTGTTTTACCTGTGGAATTTGAAGCAGGGAAGAATTCTCGATTTTAAGCTTATTCTCAAATCCATTCTCTTATTTTTAATACTGCTTGCTACGATCACATTAATTGCATATTCAGGTGTTATACCCAAACCATACAGGTTTCCCAAGGAAGCACATTATTGGTCGTATCGCTTAGGAAAAATTAGTTTATCAGAATACTACGATAAGGAGCTTAAAGAAAAAAAGGCTGAAAATATCAAAGAAGAAAGAACATGGAGTTTCAAGAGAACATCCGGCATACCACGAATGATTTACGGTGGTTGGCATGTATTATGGATGCTGGCAATTTTGGGTTGCATTGTTAAATGGCGAAAACATCCCTATGTTAGGATGTGGATACTAACACTTGTTCTTATGATGTTACCTTTATACATAACTCCAGGACGTCTTCCAGCAATTGTTTATCCATTTGTTATAATATTTGCTCTATGGGAATTAGAATTTTTGGCTAGTGGTCTTTCCAAATTCTCTAAATACTTTGCCGGTGGTTTGTTTTCGTTACTATATCGATTATACGTTTTATTTGATGTTAGAGATACTCCTCACATTAAGAGATTAGAGAAAATTGGATTTAAGGATATAGGATTCAATTACTATCCCATAGCAATGACTATTTTTTTTGCAATAGCACCGATATTATTACATATTTATGTTGTATCATTGCAAAAAGAACAAAAAAAGAAAGATGAAATTGTAATCGATATAGCTTCAAAAGCTGAAATACAATGAAGTTAATTATTCAAATTCCCTGCTATAACGAGGAAGAAACGCTTGAACAAACCCTCAAAGAGCTACCAACTCACATTGAGGGGATAGATGAAATTGAAGTTCTAATTATCGACGATGGTAGCACCGACAGGACAATTGAGGTCGCAAAAGAAAACGGAATACAGCATATAATAAATTTTAAGGAGAATCGTGGCCTTGCTGTTGCATTTTCTGAGGGGATAGATCGCTCGATTGAACTTGGGGCGGATATTATTGTAAACACTGATGGTGACAATCAATATTGCGGTGCAGACATTCCAAAGCTTGTTAGACCTATTCTCGATAATTCGGCGGATATTGTAATTGGTAATAGAAATACTAACAGAATAAAGCACTTTTCATGGGCTAAAAGAAGGCTCCAATCTATCGGGACGAAAGCAGTTAATGCAATTTCTGGGTTGAAAGTTGGGGATTCTGTTTGCGGTTTTAGAGCTTACACTCGAGAAGCTGCAATGAAAATAAATATACAGACTGAGTTCTCTTATACTATTGAAACTCTCATTCAAATGGGACATGAAAAGTTGAAAGTTGTTTCTATTCCTGTTAGGACGAACAAAACAGTGAGAAAATCCAGATTAGCTAAAAATGTCCCGTCTTTTATTATGAATCAATTGAAGACGATGATCCGCGCGTATACGACTTACAAGGCTCTCACTCTTTTTTCTATTATTGCGATAATAATGTTTATCCCAGGTTTTTTGGGGTTGATAAGATTTTTAAATTTCTTTATCATCGGTGAAGGTTATGGTCACGTTCAATCTCTTGTTGTTTCAGTAATGTTGATTATTATGTCGGCCAATTTATTTTTAGTCGGTCTTCTGGCGGATGCGGTGAGTTTTAATAGGAAGCTTTTAGAGAAAATACTTCTCAATTTCAAGAAATTCCGTACCGAGTCTGAAGAGAAAGTGAAAAAGCAAAGTTGAAATTGCTTAGAACATCACATAACCGCAAGACTAAAGTTGGTTAAATCTTGGAAATAAAAAGATATAGGAGGTTGCAATTCGCATTCTGGTTGACATAGTACATCCCGCAGACGTGCATTTTTTCAAGCATGCTGTGTGGAATTGGATAGATGCTGGGCATAAAGTCATTATAACCAGTCGCAAGAAGGATATCGCATTATACCTGCTTGATTACTATGGTTTCAAACACATAAATCTTGGTATTGCAGGTTCAGGTTTTTTTAAGTTGAGTATCGAATTAGTGGTTCGAACCTGCAAGCTTTTGAAAGTAATTCGATGCGAAAAGCCAGATATTATGATTGCAGTTGCAGGAACGTTCATTGCACCTGCAGGAAAGCTCACAGGAATTCCTGTCATAATTTTCTACGATACTGAACATGCTTCTGTTTCGAACGCAATAGCATATCCGCTAGCAAAAGCGATTGTTACACCTTCTGCTTATTCAAAGCCAATAAAGAGAAACCATATAACTTATGATGGTTATCAAGAACTCGCATATCTTGCTCCGAAGTATTTCTCTCCAGATCCGACAATTCTAACACTTTTAGGCGTTGAGAATGATGAAAAGTATGTGATTGTGAGATTTGTTTCTTGGGGAGCAGGACATGACATAGGACATAAAGGAATAACATTGGACAACAAAAGAGAAGCTGTGAAAGAATTTTCGAAATATGCTAAGGTTTTTATAAGTTCTGAGGCTGAGCTTAGTGAGGATCTACGAGGATTTGAAATGGATATTCCTTTAAACAAAGTACATGACGCATTGTATTATGCGTCCTTATTTTATGGTGAGAGTGCAACTATGGCTTCTGAATGTGCTATGCTTGGAACACCAGCAATATTTCTTAATAATAACAAGCTGGGTTACTTAGTTGATGAGGAAGAAGTATATGGAGCAGTCTTTAATTTCACCGAATCGCTTGAGGATCAAAGGAATTCGATTTGCAAGGGAATCGAGTTGTTAAAAAAAGAAAATATCAAACAGCTTTGGGCTGAAAAAAGAACGAGAATGCTTGCTGAAAAGATCGATGTAACAGATTTTATTGTTAATTTGGTTGAAAATTACCCAGCAAGTATAAACAAGTATCTATAATGCATTATCATTATTAAATTTAGTCCGAAATAGAAGATATCTAAATCGAGTATGAAAAAAAAAATAACAAATCTTCACATCCATCATCTTTATAATAAACGTTCATCCCGTGAATACAGAGAAATAACAAGTATAACAAAAGCTGGTTTTGTCGATAAACTTACTTTTGTTGTGTTTTGGGAAGAAGGAGCTAAAGTATATGAAAAACTTGATGATAGTCGTGAAGTATACAGAATTAAACTTCTATCTCAAAAGTTTAAACGAAACAATCTGTCAAGATTACTGATGATATATGAATTTTCCCTGCGTGTGCTTCTCAAATTTTGGAATAAAAAATTTGATATTGTTAATGCGCACAGTGTCGAAACTTTGCCGTTGGCTTCAATTCTCAAGTTGTTTTACTCTTCAAAGCTAATTTATGATACTCATGAGTTAGAAACTGAGAAAAGAACATCTAAGCTTGTTAATCTTTATAACAAGGTGTTCGAAAGAATCTTTATTAGATTTGCAGACTATATTATTACAGTAAGTCCAAGTATTGCAGAATGGTATAGAAAAAAATATAAATACAAAAAAGTATACATAGTCAAAAATGTTCCTGTTGTTATACCAGACAAATCTGAAGGATCTGACATACTGAAAAAGGAGTTTAATATCCGAGAGAATGAGCTATTATTCATTTATCAGGGGCAGTTTGAACAAGGCAGGTTCATTAAACCGCTACTAGATATTTTTACAGAGATTGATTCCAAGAAACACATTTTATTCATGGGTTATGGGAGATTAGAAGAAATGATAATGGAACACGTTAGCAAATATGAAAACATACATTATCATCCTCCGGTTCCAGTGAATGAAATTTTAAAATATACTCGAGGTGCAGATGTTGGTATTTCACTTACTGAAAACATATGTTTAAGCTTCTACTACACGATTCCTAATAAATTTTTCGAATATATTCTTGCGGGGATTCCAGTCATTGCAAGCGATTTCCCTGATATGGGGAAATATGTCGATGATTATAAATTTGGGTGGAAAATAGATCCAAACTACGAAGAAGTAAAGAAACTTATCGATAATATTACAAGAGAACAGGTTATAGAAAAGAGTAAGAAAGCAATTGCAGCTCGCTCACAATTTGGATGGCACATAGAAGAAAAAGTGCTATTAAATGTCTACAATGATATTTTAGGGAAATAATCGAAGCACTATTTAAAGGTGAGAGATTTGAAAGTGAAAACTATAACTCCTGGAGTTTAGAAAAGTTATGCACACTTTGGATTGTGCATTAAACTTAGAGAAATTATATTTTAATTACATACAATAAGATATTCTGATAATTAATATTTCATGAAAGAAAAAATAACAAATCTTCATATCTATTGTCTTTATAATAAACATTCATCCCGTATTTTCAAAATTACAACAAGTGTAACGAAGGCTGGAATTGTTGATAAAGTAATTATTGTTGCGATTTGGGAAAAAGGATTGAAAAAGCATGAAGAGTTAGATAACAAACGTGAAGTGATTCGTATAAAAACGTTTTGTCAACTCTTCCCAAAATGCAAGATTGCAAGATTTCTAAAGGAATATGAATTTTCCGTATATGTATTCTTTAGATTTTTTTGGAAAAAAATAGACATTATCAATGCTCACAGTGTCGAAGTTTTACCTGTAGGAAGTATACTCAAAATCTTCACTGGTGCAACCTTAATATATGATACTCACGAATTAGAAACAGAAAAGAGACCTCACAAATTGGGTAATTTTTTCAATAGAGTCTCTGAAAGAATATTCATAAGGTTTGTAAACTATATTATTACAGTTAGTTATAGTATTGCAGAATGGTATAGAAAAAAGTATAAAACAAAAAAAGTTTACATAGTCAGAAATGTTCCTGTTGTGTTGGATGAGAAAATAGAGAAGACAAACATTCTAAAGGAAAAATTTAATATTAATGATAATGAGATAATATTTATATATCAAGGAGATTTTGGAAAAGGCAGATTTACCAAACAAACTTTGGACTTATTTTCGGAGATCGATAATAAGAAGCATGTTGTATTCATGGGTTACGGTCCATTAGAGAAAATGGTTAAAGAATACGCAAGCAAATATAAAAACATTCATTTTCATCCTGCAGTTCCATTGAATGAAATTTTGAAGTATACTCAAAGTGCAGATGTTGGGATTTCAATAATTGAAAACATGTTTTTAAGTTATTATTACTGTTGTCCAAATAAAATTTTCGAATATATTCTTGCAGGAATTCCCATTATTGTGAGCGATTTCCCGGATATGGGAAAGATTGTCGATGATTACAAATTAGGATGGAAAGTATCTCCTGAATACGAGGAAGTGAAGAAACTCATCGATAGTATCACAAGAGAACAGATTATAGAAAAGAGAAAGAAAGCTATTCAAGCTCGTTCCCAATTTGGATGGCACATAGAGGAGAAAGTGCTGTACACTGTGTACAAAGATATCTTGGAGAGAAAAAAACTCAAATGAAAAAAATTGGAGCTTAGATGAAAATATGTATGGTTCTTGTTAATTCTTTTCCACCTGACATTAGGGTTGAAAAAGAAGCAAGAGCACTTCTTAAAAATGGTCACGAAGTGACTCTTGTTTCTTTACTTAGTGGCTCCCTTCATAGTGAGGAAATTTATAATGAAATGCAGATTCTAAGAACGAGAAGAAAACCTTCAATAAGAGTTAGATTTGACTTTGTTTATAATTACATGAGGAGATTTTTAACAAGCGTAATCAAAGAAAAGCAATTCGATGTTATTCACGTACATGATCTTGCTTGTGTCAGCACTTGTCTCAATGTGGGTCGTAGGTTTGAGATACCAGTTGTGGCTGATCTGCACGAAAACTATCCGGAACTTAAAAAAGATTGCAATAAGAAATTATCCATTTTGAAGTTACCGTTCAGAATTATAACACCTGTGTGGCGGTGGAAATTTCACGAAAAAAGAGTTTTGCAAAATGTTTACAAGATAATTACGGTTATCGATGAAGCCAAAGAACATTATGTCAAAGATTGTGACATTCCACCTGAAAAAATAACTGTTTTGATAAACACAGTTGATACAGAGACTTTTAAGGTTAATAGTGAATCAGAACCTATTGAAAATAAATATTTCAAAATAAGCTATATAGGAGGTTTTGGACCTCATAGAGGAATAGATACTGTCATCCGTGCAATGCCGATTATTATTAAAAATGCACCTGATGTTAAGTTTATGTTAGTTGGTGGCAAAGGATCCAAAATATATTGGAATATGATTGAAAAATTAATACATGAATATAATTTAGAGAACAACATAATTGTCACGGGATGGATAGATTTTTCGAAGGTTCCATCATACACAGCAGAAAGTAATGTTTGTCTTATTCCACACATAAAAACTGGACATACAGATACGACAATTCCTCACAAATTATTTCAGGCAATGTTCCTCAAAAAGCCAGTAATTGTCAGCAACTGCAAACCACTTGAAAGGATTGTCAACGAGTGCAACTGTGGTTTAGTTTTCCCGTCGGGTGATCACGAAAAGCTTGCCAAAGCGGTTTTGAAATTATACAATAATAGAGAACTTGCAAGAAAACTTGGTGAAAATGGCAGGAAAGCGACTGAAAATAAATACAACTGGGATATTGAAGCAAAGAAACTTATTGCATTGTATGAGGTTATCGCAAATGATCACAATAATTCAATCGCTTACAAACCTTGAAGAATGGGTTCAATCAAACGGTTGGGCTGGATACGATCCTTATGATATAAAAGGAACGAAGCTTTGCCTTTTTTTTGGAAAGTATAGATACACAAGAATTATCGTGAACCGACTCATGAAGCGATGTTCTATATTCTGTAGGAAATTATTTGGGATAAAAAGAGAAATAAATGCAAAAGCTATGGCGCTCTTTGCTAGAGCTTATCTTAACATTTATAGAACCAATAGAGAACAACAGCATCTTGCAAAAGCAAAATATTGCTTAAATTGGCTTGTGGAGAATCCAAGTAAGAATTATTCTGGTTTATGCTGGGGATATCCATTTCATTGGCAGACCAACTTGCTTATACCCAAAGGCACCCCTTCAGGAGTAGTAACATCTATTGCTGCACATGCCTTTCTTGATGCCTATGAGCAATTGAAGGATGATAAGTACTTAGAGATAGCAAAGAGTTGCTGTGAATTCATATCAAAAGATTTGAACCAAGACCATGTTGCTAAGGATCAACTTTGTTTTAGTTATTCACCGATAGACGATTTTCATGTCCATAATGCAAATCTATTTTGTGCATCTACTCTTATGAGAACTTATAGATATTCTGGGAATAAGATGTTTAAAGAATTAGGAATCAAGGCACTAAAGTACACAATGAATCATCAAAGGGAAGACGGATCTTGGTATTATTGGGCTCCACCCAATAAACTGTTATATACTATAGATAATTATCACACGGGGTTTGTTCTTGAATGCCTGAATATTTGCAGGAGAGTACTTAGAGAGGAATTTGGCTATGAAGAACAGTTAAGGAAAGGATTGAAGTTCTACGTAAATAACCTTTTTTTATCTGATGGCACCCCAAAAATAAAGCACAATGAAATTTATCCGATCGATATCCACAGTTGTACACAGGGTATAATCACTTTTTGTGAGCTTGAAGATTTTGCTCCAGAATATTACTTTTATGCCAAGAAGATTGCTCAATGGACAATCGAGAATATGCAGGACATAAAGGATGGTCATTTCTATTATAGAAAATACAAAAAATGGACAGATAAAACACCTTATATACGATGGAGTCAGGCATGGATGTTGAGAGCATTGAGTTATTTAGTGTGAATAAGGATTTGAGTTTTTAATGCTCATAAGAGGAAAAGAAAGGCCTGTGGTAATACTTATAGGTTCTTATCCTCCACCTTATGGTGGGGTTTCGATTCATATCCAACGATTGAAGGATGAGTTAGAGAGAAAAGATTTGGAGTGTATAGTCTACACCATAAGTAAAGAAAATAAGGGAAATGTTAAAAACGTGATTCTTTTTAACAATTGGCTTAGCCTATTCTGGAAGTTACTTCTAACAAAAAAGAAAACTATTATTCATTTACATGGAGGAACGTCAAGGACACAAATACTCGTTTCTCTATTAAGTTTATTCGGAAAGAAAACAATCTTAACATTTCACAATATCAGATTTGAAGATACTTATATGAAAAGTAAAAAGCTTACAAGGTTTGTACTCAAAAAGAGTCTTAAGAGTTATTCAAATATTATTGTGGTAAGTCAAAGAACAAAAGATTTTTTGGAAAGCATAAAATTTGACCATGATTTCATAAAGGTTATTTCTACATACTTACCACCGATTATTAAAGAAGATGAAATTAGAGAAATACCTCGAGAAGTATGGGAATTTATCGATTGTCATAATCCTATTGTTTCGGCTAACGCATCGAATCTTAATTTTTACGATGGTCAAGACCTTTACGGTCTAGATATGTGTATAGATTTGACCGCAAATCTTAAGAATTCTTATCCTAAGGTTGGTTTAGTATTTGCTCTTCCTCAGTTTAGGAATCGTGAGTATTTCGAGAAAATGGAGAACAGAATAATAAACAAAGGCATCGAGAACAATTTCATATTTCAATTGAATCCCTGTCAATTCTATCCAATATTAATGAAAAGTGATGTATTTGTGAGACCAACTAACACAGATGGCGACGCGATTTCTATTCGAGAAGCACTTCATTTCAATATTCCAACCGTTGCAAGCAACGTAGTTTCAAGACCTTCAAGTGTTATCGTTTTCAATAACAGAAGCATCGAGGATTTTACCTCAAAAGTTCTTAGTGCAATTAAAAATCCCACAAGATATAAGAATAATCAAACTTACAACTTAGAAAGTAATGCGAACAGAATTATAGACATATATGGACTCGGTGAAGGTTATTAATGAATCTTGTGTATGGCAGAATCGAAAGCATCCTGAAATATTGCGTCGATAAAGTTGTTTTAGATTTAGGTTGTTCTCATCACGATCTGTATGAAGATAGACTTAAGAAACACCAATGGCTGCATTCTAGAATCTGCCAGGTTGCTAAGAGCACTGTGGGTGTTGATTATCTGGAATCAGAGGTTTACAAACTAAGAAGATTAGGTTACAATGTTATCCTTGGTAATGTTGAAGAATTATATAAACTAAATTTAGAGAGGAAATTTGATACTATAGTTGCAGGAGAACTTATTGAACACTTATTTAATCCTGGGCTTTTCTTAGACTCGGTGAAAACTCTAATGAGTAATAAAACAAGATTAATCATCACTACACCGAATGTTTATGCATATCATAGGATAAAATTAAAACTCGATAGGCAATTTGAGGAGCACTGGCTCAATCCAGAGCATGTATGTTGGTATTCATTTCAGTCTTTAAAACAGCTTCTTTTGAGAAAAGAATTTAGTATTGAATTTGAAAGCTGTTACACATTTATTAAAGGAAAAGAAAGGAATTTAAAGTATACTATAAAGACCTTGTTAAACTAAAAGCGGATAAATCCTTACAAATTCTAATGATATTCTAAGACTTTAATATTTGACTCTAAGAACAATGATAAAAGACCTTTTTAAAGACATTACAAAATACCTGCCTTCATATATTGTTCCAGTTCTTGTGAGTTTTTTTTCCGTCCCGATAATTACCAGATTATTCGCTCCAGATATATATGGAACCTATTCTTTAGTTATGGCTACAATTGATGTTCTTACAAGGATAACTTCGGCATGGATTATCGCATCATTGGTTAGATTCTACCCGATTTATCAGAGAACCCCACAGGATTTAAACATATTTAAATCTACAATTGTAAAACTTTCGTTTCTATCTTTATTAATTGTAACACTACTTTCAGTCATAACATTGCTTTCGATTAGTAAGTTCCTTTCCAAGACTCTATATGATTTGAGCAAATTTGGAGTGATATTATTTATATTGATAACTGTCTGGAATATTCTAAATGGTAAACTCAGAGCGAGAAGAAGAGCTGGAAGATATTC
>CAZLTJ010000048.1:6968-17742 GCA_964562425.1 uncultured bacterium | reverse complement strand
GAATTATATTTGGTATTTCTTTAATTCTGATATTAAATTTCGGTATAGAAGGATTGATTTGGGGGAAGATACTATGTTTAGCAATGGCTTTGCCTATTCTCTGGAAAGTCGCTTTTGGAAGAGTCGATCTGAAATTAGGAAAGACTTTCTCAAAATTAAGTAAGGAAATAGCGATATACGGTTTACCAATTACTGCTATAAACATAGCTACTTGGATACTTAGTCTTTGTGACCGCTATATCATACAATTTGCAAAAGGAAGTGCACAGGTTGGTCTGTATTCTGCAAGCTACGCAATTTCTGAAAGATCAATATTCCTTTTTACATCTTTGTTCTTGATTGCAGAACTTCCGATTGCATATAGAATATGGGAGAGAGAAAAACTTGAGGAAAGTCGACAGTTTAGAAGAAAAGTTACAAGATACTTCCTAATTATAGTTCTTCCTGCAGCAATAGGTTTGAGTGTTTTAGCAAAACCTGCCGTGAGTGTTCTTACAGCAATTGAGTATCACTCGGCTTATGTAATTATTCCATTAGTGGCTTTTGGTGCTTTTTTTATCGGTCTGGCAAATAGGTATACTAATGTATTTGCCCTTGTGAAAAGGACCCATGTTAATATGTTTTGCGTTTTAGGTTCTGCTATTCTGAATATTATTCTTAACTTCTTATTTGTTCCCAAATATGGATATATTGCTGCAGCTTTCACAACACTTGTTTCGTATGCATTTCTCCTAATTCTTGCAATCTTCGTTTCCCGCCGCTATTTCAAATGGCCATTCCCATTTAAGTCGCTTGGAAATAGCATTATTGCTTCGGTGATTATGGGAGTTCCTGTCTATTTTATCAGCAAAAGCTTTTCATCGTCGAATCTATTGAATCTTATTGTAGGTATCCTTGTAGGATTGATAATTTACCCCATTTTGCTTTTAATTCTCAAAGAATTTACCCCAATCGAAATCCTAACTATTATAAATATCAAAGACAAATTCCTTAAGCGGATGCATCTCAAAAATTAGTTTCGAAAATATTTAGTGTCAGCTTTATTTGAATATCTGGAATTCGCACTCGGTACGGGTCGAACGACTATTAATATAAATTCAATGTAACTGTTGTGAGATAATTTTGAAGTTTCATTAGGATTATTTTACCTTAATTGAAAAAAATGAGAATTATAAAACAAGAAATCATCGAGAACATTCTCAATTGTAAATCATTTGACACAGCGATCTCGATAAACGGGAAAAAGACTCTATTAAAGAATGCCTTTATGCTTGTGGGTGTGATATTAGTTTCTTCTCTCGCATTATTATTCCTCAGCAAAACGGTTACAATTCGATGGGAGATTTTCGGCGATGGTATTCAATATGTAAAAATGTCTCTCGACAACTTCTACGGATTGTCCGTGCCGTTTTGCTACAGAATGTTTGTTCCATGGCTCGCGCATTATCTCGGCGAACCACCTAATGCATGGTTGATATTGAATTGCGCATTCATGTTCCTGACCGGTATCGGACTCTATTATTTTCTAAGTGCGTTTAAGCTTAATTATTTATAGTGTCTGCTTGGTCTCTGGGTATTCTATATGTCGCATCTCGGTCATATTCACTGGTGGCGGATATACAATGTAGATACAGCTTCATTTTTTACAATTGTTCTTGCATTTCTTGCTATGAAAAAGGGAAGAGATGACTGGTTTGCTTTCATTTTTTTTATCGGCGTAATATTTAAAGAGACGATACTTTTAGTTGTGCCCGTGTATTATATCATTAATGCAGCAAAAGTTTTCGATTTTCGAGTTTTAAAAAGAACCGCACTCGTTTGCAGCATTGCTATTGCTGCATTCTTGGCAATCCGATTGATTCACTGGCCTTGGCATGGAATTATCCATTATGAGAATTCATATTCGAATCTGTATCTTCCAACAGTAGCCAATGTCAAGGCAAATCTAATGGCACAAGGTGGAATTCTTGAGACTCTGAGGATTATCTGGTTTGTTTGGGGACCTATCTGGGCTTTCTCTGTTATAGGCATACTCAGAGGAAACAAATTTCTGAATAAATCACTGCTTTTTATACTTTTCAATTTGGCTTTTATTTTTGTTGCAACGGATGTGGAAAGATTTACCTCATTCGCGTTTGTAGTGCTCATTCCGCTGTTTCTTCTGGCTGTTCATCGATATTACAATAAGAAATTTAAAATCTTTTGGGCAATATCACTTGTTTTGATATTCATATATATCCCGGTTTATGGCAAAGTTTCATGGGCTACGTTAAATAATGTGCTTTTCACAATATCGAATGACCTTGGTTGGTTCTTAGCAGTTTCAACCTCTCAAATTGTGCATTCTGTCTTCCCGCTTTATTTCCTTTTAGGCGAAATTTTTATATTCATAAAGGCACAAAGAAAAAAGCTAAGGGATTATCTGCCTGTTCTTGTTTGGGGATTGACGCTTGTGTTTTCATTTTTTCCCACTTATAATTCAAATAATATTAGGAAACTTAAAGGATTTCTGAATGAAGCCCAAATTCTGATTACCGAAAGACCTATCAACAAAGGCAAGTATTCTCTAAAGAAACATCTTCTAATAAAAAGCGATTCTATTAAACCCAAACTCGCAAAAGGTTTCCGATGGCTTCAGTATCATTACGAAATGAATGATACGTATCATGTGAGAAAAATATTTAACAGCATTAGCGATGGATCTCCTTCACGTACATTTAAAGTTTTAACTAATTTTGTCAAGGAAATCTCGACGACGGGTAAAGCTCATGAAGCTGAAAGACTCGCTGATATCGCAGGTATGATAGATCCATATGATTTTGAACTTTATGATTTTCGAGCTAAATTCTTGGCTAATTATGGAGATCATAATAAAGTGATTTTTATAACCGAGGAATTTCGAATAAGGCACAAATATTATCATTTTGCAATGTTATATCATATGATGAGCCAGAGATCGATTGGGAATTTTGAATATGGGAAAGCATTAGCGGAAACTCTGTTATATTACTGTACACAAAACCCTCACTATGCTTTTGATATTTCAGAATTCTTTCAACAGCAGAATAATGAGGAGGATGCTCAATTTTGGCGTATGCTTGCACAAAAACTGTCGGAGAATAAGCAATTTAAATGAGTTATTCTCAAAATTCACCATAATAAAGCATTGATTTATTTTGAAAATTTTTATTATTAGTTTCCTGTAAATAGATAATATTGTTTAATATCTTTAAATTCGTGATAATGAGGTACCTAAATGAAAGTTCCACTTTTGGATATCACTGCACAATTGAAATCAATTGAAAGTGAACTAAAATCCGCTGTAATAGAAGTAATTGATTCCACGAGGTTTATCGGTGGTCCAAAAATAACCGAAATTGAGCAAAAGATTGCAGAATATTGCGGAGTGCAATACGGAATTAGTGTATCCTCGGGCACAGATGCACTTTTGGTTTCTCTTATGGCGCTTAGTATCGGTCACAATGATATTGTTATTACAACGCCATATTCATTTTTTGCTTCTGCTGGTGTGATTGCTCGGCTTGGCGCAATACCAGCTTTCGTGGATATAGAACCAGATACATACAACCTAGATCCGAACTATCTTGAGGATTGGCTTAATGGAAATCCAGCTGAGATAAAAAATGTTAAGGCAATAATTCCGATTCATTTGTATGGACAATCTGCTAATATGGATGCGATAATGGAAATTGCTAATAGATATGGCATTCCAGTTATCGAGGATGCTGCACAGGCAATAGGTGCAAAATATCCGTCAAAAAACGGAATTAAGAAAGCTGGAAGTATGGGTATTACAGGATGTTTCTCGTTTTTCCCAAGTAAAAATCTCGGTGCAATGGGCGATGGTGGGATGGTTGTCACAAAGGATGAGGAAATAGCAGATAAAATAAGAAAACTTCGAAATCATGGTGCCTATCCTAAATACTACCATTCAATGATAGGTGGAAATTTCAGATTGGATGCCATTCAAGCGGCTATTCTGCTTGTTAAATTACCTTATCTGGAAAAATGGCACTCGATGCGGCAGGAGAATGCGGAATATTACGATGAAAATTTGAATGTAGAAGAGATAAAAAAACCGACAATTGCATACAGCAGAAAAGATCATATATATAATCAATATGTTATATCAGTTTCAACGCAACGGGATGAACTGCAAAAATTTCTAAGCAATAACGATATTGGCACAGCTATTTATTATCCAGTTCCATTTCATTTGCAGGAATGCTTCAGATATTTAGAGTTTAAAAAGGGGGATTTTCCAAATAGTGAATACGCTGCCGAACACACATTAGCTATTCCAATTTATCCAGAATTGACAACAGAAATACAGGACTATGTTATATCGAAAATAGGAGAGTTCTATGAATAGGAAGATCTGCGTTGTTGGTGGTGGTAGATGGGGCAAGAATCATATTAGGACATTGAATTCGTTGGGTTGTCTGACTAGTATTGTTGATTCTGACGAAAATGTTCTTCGAGAGTTGAATAAAATATATCCTAACGTTGAGACCTATACAAATATTAAAGATGCAGTCGAACGAAATCACCATGGATTTACAGTAGCTACACCTGCAGAGACGCATTTTGAGATTGCTAAATACATATTAGAACATAAAAAGCCAGTACTTGTAGAGAAACCACTTGCTCTAACAGTCCAAGGAGCCGTTAAGCTCGATAAAATATCTCGTGAGAACGGTATGGTTCTCATGGTTGGACATGTTTTGCTATTCCATCCCGCAATAAAAAAAATTAAGCAACTTATCGATTCAGGTAAAATTGGCAAATTAGAGTATTTATACAGCAATCGTTTAAACCTTGGAACAGTGAGAACCGAGGAAAACATTCTCTGGAGTTTTGCTCCTCACGATATAGCAATATTCCAATATTTCATCGGCAGAAAACCTTTGGAAGTTAACTCGAAAGGTGGTGCTTTTCTTCAGTCACATATTCATGACATAACTATGACGATGCTTAAATATCCAGACAACATTATTGGTCATATATTCGTTAGTTGGTTGCATCCATTTAAGGAGCAAAGACTTGTGGTTATCGGTTCGAAAGGAATGCTTTCCTTTGAGGATTCCTCAGAGAAAAAGGAGATCTTTTTCTATGAAAAAGGTATAGACTGGATTCAAGGTGAGCCTGTAAAACGAGATGGTCCCACAGAGGTTATAGAATACAATAAATCTATGCCTTTAACGGAGGAATTGAAGTATTTTATCGAACATTTAGATCGATCCAGTTGCGAGATATCTAACGGTCAGAGTGCCGTTGAGGTGCTTGAGATATTGGAGAAAGCTACACAAAGTCTGCGATCTAAAGAAGCGATCGGAATTAAAGAGGAATCGCAAGTAGCAAAGTCTTTTATCGATGTATTCATTCATCCATCGAGTTTCGTTGACAATGATGTTGAAATTGGTGAAGGAACAAAGATATGGCATTTCTCGCATGTGCAATCACATTCGAAAATAGGCAGAAAATGTTCATTAGGACAAAATGTCAATGTGGGCAACAATGTTATAATCGGCGATTATGTAAAAATACAAAATAATGTTTCTGTCTATGAAGGTGTTATTCTCGAGGATTATGTTTTCTGTGGGCCCTCGATGGTTTTCACCAACGTTAAGGACCCAAGGTGCAAATATCCACAACGAGGATCCAAATTCTACCTTAAGACATTAGTTAAAGAGGGTGCTTCTATTGGCGCTAATGCAACGATAATTTGCGGAAATACAATCGGAAAGCATGCTTTCATTGCGGCAGGTGCCGTTGTTACAAAGGATGTCCCAGATTATGCGCTTATGGTTGGCATACCGGCAAAAAGGAAAGGTTGGGTTTGTGAATGTGGAATGATCTTGCCTTCTTTCGATAATATTGTTACATGCCCAAAATGTAGGCTGAAATACAAACTTACGGAATCAGAACTTTTGGTTTTGCATAATGTATAAGGATAAAAAAATATGTGTCGTTGTTCCGGCATACAACGAGGAAAAGCTTATCAAGCACACAGTTATATCGATTCCGAATTTCATCGATAAGATCGTTGTCGTGGACGACAAGAGCAAAGATAGAACAGCGGAAATTATCACCGAACTAGCAAAAAATGATAATCGAATTCTGCTAATTCAACATCAGAAAAACCAAGGTGTAGGTGCTGCTATTCGTACCGGTTACATTTGGTGCCGTGATAGCGATATCGATATTTCCGTGGTTATGGCTGGAGACGGGCAAATGGATCCTAATGATTTACCAAACCTGCTCGATCCTATTGTAGATAACCTTGTAGATTATACCAAGGGAAACAGATTGGTTACTGGCGAGGCATGGCAGATAATTCCACATGTAAGATATCTAGGTAATTCTGCATTAACGTTTTTGACAAAAATTGCAAGTGGGTATTGGCATATTACCGATTCGCAGTCAGGATATACTGCTTTAAATAAGAAAGGCTTGCATCTTCTGCCCTTAGAGAAAATATACCCACGTTACGGTATGCCCAATGATTTCCTCGTTTCATGCAATATTTACAACTTGAGAGTTATGGATATTCCAGTTAATCCGATTTACCACATCGGCGAAAGAAGCGGAATTAAACTGCGAAAAGTTGTCTTTTCGCTCTCATTTCTTATGCTGCGCCTATTCCTTCGACGTATGATTCAGAAGTACATCATCCGCGACTTTCATCCACTAATTATGTTCTACTCATTCGGATTCTTTTTGCTATTGCTGGATATCCCGCTCGTCATTCGCATGTTTGTCCAGTGGGGTGCAAATGGTAGTATCCCGCCGATAAACGCTCTAACGATTTTGTTCTGCACTATTTTAGGTTTCCAATCGATTCTTTTTGCAATGCTATTTGATATGGAGGCAAACAAAGGATTAAAAGGTGATAGTAAATGAGGATCCTTTTCGACATAGGACATCCCGCCCATGTGCACCTTTTTAAAAATCCAAGAAAAATTCTTTTAGAACGTGGGCATGAAGTTTTTGTAATTTCACGAGATAAGGAAATTGCAAGGTATCTTTTGGAAGCATATATAATCGATTATTTCCCCGGCACAAAGCAAAGAAGCGGATTGGGTGTTGGAATCGAACTCATCGAATGGTTCTGGAAAGTTTTTAGATTAATCGGTAAATTGCAAATTGACCTTGTTGCAAGCATAGGCTCACCAGGTGGAGCATGGGCGGCAAAATTGCGGGGTATTCCACACCTTGCATTTAATGATACTGAAACAGCTCCCCGGCAAAGGGCTTTGTATTATCCAGCTTCTATTAAAGTTTATACTCCTGAATGTCTTTTAACCGATTTTGGCTCTAAGCAAATTCGATACAAGGGTCTCCATGACCTTTCTTATTTAAGACCGGAGCATTTCACACCTGACGAATCTGTGGTAAAGGAGCTTGGTCTCTGTGAAGGTGAAAAATATATAATTCTTCGCTTTGTATCATGGGATGCCACGCATGACTTGATGCACAAGAAAACTGGAACTGACACAAAACGCAAAATAATGAATATAGCTATAGAAAAATATAGGGTATTCATCTCAGCGGAGGGAGAATTGCCACCCGATCTGATGCGTTTCAAGCTCATACTTCCTCCCCATAGGTTGCATGATGCACTGGCTTTTGCATCAATGGTTATTAGTGACGGCTCAACTACCGCCACCGAGGCTGCGGTTCTCGGCACACCAAGTATTTATATTTCTCCATTCGCTCATTTGCTTGGTTATAATCAATTTTTAAAAAAATATGATTTAATCTATGAATTTAAGACATTTCCCGAAAGTATTGGCACAATAGAGAAAATCATTGAAGACCCTCAGAAAGTTCAACGGATGGCTAACAGGAAGAAATTTCTTGGAGATACAATTGATGTTGCCATATTTATTGCCGACAAATGTGAGGAATATCGAGTTTTCCCTCGGTGACAGTCAGACAATGGCAGCAGAATCTGCAGTATTGGGTACACCAGCGTTTAGAATAAATGACTTTGTGGGCAGAATTTCTTATCTTTCAGAATTAGAAGGTTATAAACTAGCTTTCGGTTTCAAACCGGGACATGAAAATAAACTCTTATGCAAATTATCCGAGATTATTGCGATACCCAATGTGAAGCAAATTTTTGAAAATCGTCGTAAAAAAATGCTTTCAGAAAAAATAGATCCGCTGCCATGGTTCGTGGAAATTCTCAATATGTTTTATCTAAATAAGCCATTATCAGAGATCAAGGAGTGGTCGATTAAGAAAGGCAGAATATGAATAACCGAATTCGAATATCCTTAGTAGCAGGAGCCAGACCGAATTTCATGAAGATAGCACCGATTTGGCAAGCACTGAATTCAAGAAAGGATGTTTTACAAACCGAAATTGTTCATACCGGACAACACTATGATTATGAGATGTCAGAAATATTCTTTGAACAACTCGAACTTCCAGCACCGGATCATTACCTTGGAGTTGGCTCAGGCAGTCACGGTTACCAAACTGCCAAAGTTCTAATGAGTTTCGAAGACCTCCTAATGCAAATTCCGTATGATTTAGTTATTGTCGTCGGTGATGTCAACTCAACAGTGGCTGTTTCATTGGCATCGATTAAGCTTGGTGTCCCGGTAGCACATGTTGAGGCAGGATTACGGAGTTTTGATATGACTATGCCGGAGGAGATAAACAGAATACTTACCGATCGTATTTCAAGTCTTTTGTTTGCAACAGAACAATCCGCACTGGACAATCTTAATAACGAGGGTATTAACCCGAAGAAAGTTTTCCATGTGGGCGATGTTATGATAGATTCTCTTATTCATTCCCTTCCTTTGATTAATAATACCCGAAAAGTAGAGGAAATGGGATTAAAACGAGGAGAGTATGTGCCTGTGACAATTCATCGCCCATCAAATGTGGACAGCGAGGAATCGTTGAAAAAAGTGGCTGAAATATTAAGAATAGCATCTGAACGAGGTCGAATTGTTTTCTCGGCTCATCCCAGAACTGTGAAAAATATTCATAAATTCGGACTTATGGAAAAATTCACTTCCATCCCAGGGATTATAATAACTGAGCCTATGGGTTATTTGGAATTTATGAACCTTATGATAAATGCATCATTTATTATTACCGATTCCGGTGGAATACAGTGTGAAACAACATGGCTGAAAATACCGTGTATAACTTTGAGAGAAAATACAGAACGACCTATAACAATAAGCCATGGTACAAATTGTATAACTGGACTTAATATTGAAAAAGTAAAAGATGCTCTGAAACGGGTGGATAATTTTGATAAAACAAAATATTCAGTTCCAAAACTATGGGATGGAAAAGCAGCGGAGAGAATTGCGAAAATTATTATACATTTCTTTGGTTAAAGAATGAATTATAGGCAACGAAAATTACTGGATTAAAAAAAAAGGAATAACTTCAATCTTGAATAAAGACTGTTAATGAGGTAAAAATGTTTAGAAGAAAATTATTCATATATTCTCATCAGATTGTAGAAAAAAGATTTTATTCAGTCTATAAGAAATTACTTGAAAATCAATGGAAATCTTATGGTGAATTAAAGGAAGAACAAGAAAAACAATTGAGATATATGCTTAACTTTGCATACAAAAATGTGCCATATTATCATAAGCTTCTTGACCGTTTGCAAATAAAACCACAAGATATCTCAAAGAAAGAAGATTTGGAACAACTCCCTGTATTAACAAAAGAAATTATAAAAAACAACTGGGAAGACTTTAAGCCAATAGGTTTAAGTAAAATGAAATATTATGAAGCTGCCACAGGTGGATCAACAGGCACGCCTTTGAAATATAGATTATCAAAATACGACAGGTTCATACAGGCGGCTATAATTTATAGAGGTTGGGGATATGGAAATTATAAAATAGGTGAAAAAATAGTGTTTCTAGCAGGTGCATCTTTAGATGTAGGTAAAACAAATTTAAAATCCAGATTGGATGAGATAGCAAGAAATATCAAAAAACTCTCTTCATTTGATATGGGTGAAACAGAGATGAAACAATATGTAAACATTATCAATTCGCTTAAGCCAAAATACATAAGAGGCTATACAAGTTCGATATATTTTTTTGCGAAATGGCTTGAACAAAATAATGTAAAAATACATCATCCTTTGTCTGTATTTACAACTTCAGAAAAATTATACCCCAATATGCGAGAGAAGATTGGAGAAGTTTTTAATTGCTCTGTATACGACGGTTATGGATTAAACGACGGCGGAATTTCTTGCTACGAATGTCCGGAACATACCGGATTGCATATAGACACAGAACGGAGTATTTTGGAAGTTGTTGATAAAGAAGGGAATCAGCTTAGCAATGGTGAGGGAAAAATTTTGGCAACAAGTCTGTATAATTATGCAATGCCTTTCATAAGATATGATACAGATGATTTGGGATATATTACAGAAAAAGCTTGCAGTTGTGGCAGAGGATACAAGTTGTTGAAAGAACTGAGGGGAAGAGATGTAGATATTTTAATAACACCGAGAGGGAAGAATATTCATGGATGGTTTTTTCTGTATATTTTTTGGGAATATTGTAAAGGCATAAAAGAATATCAAGTTGTTCAAGAGAAAATAGATAAAATCGTTATTAAAATTGTTCCGGAAGAGGATTTTGATGAAAAACAGCTTGATAAGATTAGAGAAATTATAAAGAAAAGGAGTGAAGGCTGGAGTGTGGAATTTAAGTTTGTTGATAAGATTGAAAGATCTGGTGCCGGAAAG